>CANHAG010000119.1 GCA_947458525.1 Rhodospirillaceae bacterium
CCAGGGGCTGCGTACGGCATTCAGCACGGCCCGCGCTTCGGGCGAGAGGTTTTTTGCTTTGTCATTCCCGCGAATGCGGGAATCCAGTGGTTCTTGGGTCTGGATCTTCTCGGCCTGTTGGCCTCGCAGTCGAACTTCGTTCTCATCCCAGCATGATATTTTACAAAGTAAGAGGGCGCGGTTGCGCCTGATTCCCCAGAGAATAAAAATGGCGGCGCGTAGTGAACGGTTTTTGAACCTGCCCGACCGAGTGCCTGTTGATAGTTCGGCATAATATGAACTACACGGCCAGTAGTTTTATCAAACGATTAGCAGCTTGAGTGTTACTGCTCGTAGGTTGTCACCTTCAAATGTTTTAGCTCATGCAGGTATTCCTCTAAACTAACAAGCCCAACACATGCCATCGCGCCACGGGTTGAAAATTGATCGCTGATTATCTTCTTCGCCAGCACGATTGCGGGGATGGTTGGGATGTACGGTCCATCACCATCGAGCGCGATGATGAACCATTTTTTTATTATGAGTGCGCCAGCCTTATCTTTACCTTGGAGGATGACGTGCATGCCTCCATCAGCAGAACCAAGGAAGTCAAACCAGCTGCTGGCTTTGAGTAAAACGGCAGAATATTCTGGTAGGTTGAGAGGAATGCCAATCCTTACCAGCCATGATAGAGCCCATATTCCAAGATGAACCAGAGGATTTTCCATCCCTGCCGAAAATTTAATACGCTTAATGCCATATTTTATCGGCAATAAATCTAAATCAGGAATATCACAATTCGCCATCCATCTTCTGCCTACTTGCGGATAATTCTGGATGTATAAATCCTGCCAGCCGTAGCGCACTGGATAGCCAGCGCAGGGTTTCAATTTTTTGCCAACATAACCGAGAATCGCTTGGGTAGTAGCAAGGCCGCGTTCGGCCTTTTGACCAGGCGCAATACCAAATTGGAGAGAGTCAATTTCCGAAAATTGGGGTAAATAATGTTCAATCACCGCCGAAGTGAGCCCAGGTACGGTGCTTGCTCCGCTGATGACAGCCACATCATGGCTTTTTGCCTCAGCATCCAACGTGGTAATTTCCCTAACGAAATTGCGCCCGTCGGCAAGGTCAATGTAATGAATGCCATGCGTGATACAGGTTTTTGCAATCGAGTAATCGCTAGTTTGAAACGGACCACAGGTATTGATCACAACAGCTGGTTTCAAAACCTGCAATTGCTCTGGTAGTTTTTTCTTGACGTCAAACACTGCGATTTCTGCAAGAGAGGGCGGCAAGGCATTCAATAAGGATTGCGCCTTCGCATGATCTCGCCCCACGATGATGACAGGTATGTTCTGGCGCGTGAGCATGTGGGCAATACGTTTACCAAAATTGCCATATCCGCCAAGAATGAGAACTTTAAGCATGAGTTTCAGCCGCTTTTTTGAGACTACTCATGCGTTTTTGCATGTCTCTTTTGAGAATGGCACTGATAACGGGATTCAAAAGCCATGCAATAAAAGCTGGTTTAGTGGTAAAGTGATAGATAAACACAACTTCCGTTAGATTCTCATCAATGCTTTTAAAACGCCAGGTGCCTGACATTGACTTGAATATGAACGGTCCTTTGATCATTTGCATCGCAATAACTTCTGGCCTTTGATGGGCGATAAAAACGGTTTCCATTTTCATGCCGTTATAGGCCGTTGTTACTGTTTTTACATTTTTACCCATAACGGATGAACCATCCAGAAATTCCATTTCTTTCATAAATGGATCCCACTGAAGCCGCTTTTTATAGTCTTCAGACAATGTAAATAAATGATCCGCTGTAGAATGAATAATGTTCGAAAGTTTAATGCGGGGCATACACATCCATGGTGCTAGTGTTTTGCGGAAGATTTAAAACGCATTTGAGATTCGAACCTAAAAATGCACGGCATGTCAATATCATGCCAAGTTGCGTTGGAAATGCAACGTGTTTGCGAACTTCGAAAACATGAGGAAGTGCGCCAGCGTAGAAATCACTGGGTGTAAAATGGCGGACAGGGTGGGATTGGCTCGCTTCGCTCGCCTCATCTCGCGCGGTTGCGCTCGGTGTCGAACTTCGTTCTCATCCCAGCACGATATTTTACGAAGTAAAGGGGCGCTGTTGCGCCTTATCCCCCAGAGAATAAAAATGGCGGAGTGGAGAGGATTGGCTTCGCCTCTTCTCGGCCTGTTGGCCTCGCAGTCGAACTTCGTTCTCACCTCAGTACCATATTTTTATTCCTGGGGGGGCGCTGTTGCGCCTTATCCCCCAGAGAATAAAAATGGCGGAGTGGAGAGGATTCGAACCTCCGATACGGTATTACCCGTATAACGGTTTAGCAAACCGCCGCCTTCAGCCTCTCGGCCACCACTCCGCTAGGCGTTCCTTATGCCGCAGGCATTAGGAACCCTTGCGCCGCGCCGTAGTCCTAAGGGACGTAGGCGGGCTCGTGATTCCCCGTCATCTGCACACAAGGGATACTGCGAATAAGGGAAAGCGCCCGGCCTGTCAATGCGCTTGCCTGAGGCGGGCGCTTATGCTCTATCAGCCCGCGAATCGGAGCAAGCCATGGCACGCGCAGCTACCCAGCAGAAACAAACGACCGCACCCGCCCGCCGGGTGGGGTTTGTGTCGCTGGGCTGCGCGAAGGCGCTCGTGGATTCCGAGCGGATTCTGACGCGCCTGAGGGCCGAGGGCTATGCGATTGCGCCTGATTATGCGGGCGCCAATCTGGTGATTGTCAATACCTGCGGGTTTCTCGATTCCGCGCGAGAGGAGTCGCTGGCGGCCATTGGCGAAGCTTTAAGCGAAAACGGTAAAGTGGTGGTGACGGGCTGTCTTGGCGCGGAGCCGGAAGTCATCCGCGAAAAATACCCCCATGTGCTGGCGGTTACCGGCCCCCAGCATTACGAAGCGGTGATGGAAGCGGTGCACCGCGCCCTGCCGCCCGCGCACGCGCCATACGAAAGCCTTGTGCCGCCTGAAGGCATCCGCCTGACGCCGCGCCACTTCGCGTATCTCAAAATTTCCGAGGGCTGCAATAACCGCTGCTCCTTCTGCATTATTCCCTCGATGCGGGGGGATCTGGTCAGCCGCCCGGCCAGCGAAGTGCTGGAGGAAGCGGAAAAGCTGGTCGCGGCCGGGGTGAAAGAACTGCTGGTGATTTCGCAGGATACCAGCGCCTACGGGGTGGATGTGAAATATGCGGGCAGCCGCTGGCGCGGGCGCGAGGTGAAAACGCAGCTTTATGACCTTGCCGCCGCGCTGGGCGAGCTTGGCGTGTGGGTGCGGCTGCATTATGTGTACCCCTACCCGAGTGTGGACGGGCTGATGGAGCTGATGGCGGCGGGAAAAATTCTGCCCTACCTCGATATTCCGTTTCAGCATGCGTCGCCAACCGTGCTGAAAGCCATGCGCCGCCCGGCCAATCAGGAAAAAACCGCCGCGCGCATTGCACAATGGCGTGCCGAGTGCCCGGAGCTCACCTTGCGCTCTACCTTCATTGTCGGCTTCCCCGGCGAGACGGAGGAAGACTTCCAGTTTCTGCTTGATTGGATGGATGAAGTGCAGCTCGACCGGGTAGGCTGTTTCAAATATGAGGATGTAAAGGGCGCTGCCGCCAACGCGCTTTCCGGCCATGTGGCAGAAGCGGTGAAAGAGGAACGCTACGCCCGCTTCATGGAAAAAGCGCAAATCATTTCAGCCGCGAAACTACAGAAAAAAATCGGCAAGACGATCGAGGTGATGGTAGATGGCGTGGAGGGTGATCGGCTCATCTGCCGCTCTGCGGCTGATGCACCGGAGATTGACGGCACTGTCATTCTCCCTAGAGTAAAAGGCGCTCGGCCGGGCGATTTTCTAATGGCAGAAGTGACGGATGCGAGTGAATATGATCTCTATGGAATGGTGAAGGCAGTGCATTAATAAGGATATTTTCACTGAACTGGCTCGAACTGAATCTTGTAATGACGAATGCTGAAGTCACGCGAGAACTCTGAGGAAACACGGAAATGAGCAAAGAAAAAAAACAGGAATCCAGCTGGGAGATGGCACGTTCTTTCGTCTATGCGATTCTGCTTGCGCTCTTCTTCCGCTCCGTGGCGTATGAGCCGTTTCATATTCCCTCCGGCTCCATGCTGCCGACACTCGAGGTGGGTGATTTTATTTTTGTCTCAAAATTTTCTTACGGCTACAGCCGCTATTCCTTCCCCTTCGGTGCGCGGATCCCTTTTTTTGAAGGGAGGATTTTCAAGACCATGCCGCAGCGCGGCGACATCATCGTATTCCGCACGCCGCAAGACCGCAAAATTGATTATATCAAGCGCCTCGTCGGCCTGCCGGGCGACCAGATTCAGGTGATTGAAGGCATGCTCTATGTGAATGGTGCGCCAGCCTCGCTGCGGCGAATTTCCAACTACACCAAAGAACAAAAAAATGGTTCGCGCATGGATTTTCGACGCTATCAGGAGACTTTGCCGGGCGGGGTGGTGCATCAGGTGCTTGATCAAAATCCTTATGGCAACATCAACAAAGATGGATTTGATTCAGACAATACCGAAATTTATATCGTACCCGATGGGCATTTATTCTTTATGGGTGATAACCGGGATGATTCGGTGGATAGCCGTTTCCAGAGTTCTCTCGGATTTGTGCCGATAGAAAATCTCGTTGGCCGGGCGGGGATGATTTTTTTCTCCTTCAGTCCGGAGGTGCGGTTTTGGCAATTCTGGCTCTGGCCGGAAGCATTTGATAACAGCCGCTGGTTTAAGGTGCTGTAACGATGGAAACGCCTGAAGAGAAGGCATTGGCAGCGCTCGAAACGCGCCTTGGTGTGGTGTTTACCGATCGCCAGCTTCTGCGTCAGGCACTCACCCACCGCTCTACCGGCAAGAACTGGCCGGATGGCTTGCCCTTCCATAATCAGCGGCTGGAATTTCTGGGCGATGCCGCATTGGGGCTGGTGGTGGCAGAGCTTCTCTACCGCGAATTTCCGAAAGAAAATGAGGGTGATTTGAGTAAACGCCTGGTCGTACCCGTTGGGCATTTATTTTTTATGGGCGATAATCGGGATGATTCGGTGGATAGCCGTTTCCAGAGCTCTCTCGGATTTGTGCCGATAGAAAATCTCGTCGGCCGGGCGGAGATGATTTTTTTCTCCTTCAGTCCGGATGTGCGGTTTTGGCAGTTCTGGCGCTGGCCGGAAGCATTTGATAACAGCCGCTGGTTTAAGGTGCTGTAGCGATGGAAACGCCTGAAGAGACGGCATTGGCAGCGCTCGAA
>CANHAG010000120.1 GCA_947458525.1 Rhodospirillaceae bacterium
CACGAATCCGCTCGATCTGGCCGAGCAGTTATTTGAAGACCGCGACTGGTTATGTGACCGGCCATTTGCAGAAGAACTCGTGGCCGAAGTGCAGTCCGGTTGGTGTAATTACCGCATCTGGTTCACCTGGCAGGCGGATCTCGGGGTGGTAATTTTTACCTGCGCGTTTGATACAAAAATTCCCGAACGGCAGCGGGCGAAGATCTATCCGCTCCTCGCGCGGGTGAATGAGCGGTTACTGCTTGGTCATTTTGATCTGGGCGCAGAAGATGGGGTGGTGATGTTCCGCCACGCCCTGCTGCTGCGCGGTGGTCAGGGTGCAACGCCTGAGCAGATGGAAGATCTGCTCGATATTGCGCTGCAGGAATGTAACCGGTTTTATCCGGCGTTTCAGTCCGTGCTCTGGGGTGGCAACAGCGTGGAAGAAGCGCTTGAAATTGCCCTGCTAGATACGGTGGGCGAGGCGTAAGCATCTGACGGGTGACCAGCGAGGCGGCACCGCAGTGCGCGGGGCGGCCCCGTGTCCTCAGTGAATCGTGGTGGTGGAGGAGGAGCTGCTATCCCCCTCACCATCCGCCGGGCGGCGGGTAGAGGGCAGGGAGGATTTAACTGGTTTTTTCTCGGCCTGAGATAACGGATCCGGCCGGGAGATTTTCTCACCCTTCAGCAGCTGTGCGATTTCATCCCCCGTCAGGGTTTCATATTCAAGCAGGGCTTCAGCCACCATATTCAGCTGGTCGCGGTGGGTGGTCAGAATTTTCGTGGCTGCCGCATGCGCTTCGAGCACGAGGCGCTTGATCTCAGCATCCACCGCCGCCGCCGTCGCTTCCGAGGTGGTACGGCTCATGGCAATGGTCTGGCCGAGGAAAGGCTCGGCCGAATCATTCTGCGTGTAAAGCACAGGGCCCAGCTTCTCGCTCATGCCCCATTCAGCCACCATCGCGCGGCTGAGTTTGGTGGCGTATTGAATATCGCTTGAGGCACCTGAGGAAACCTTGGCATCGCCAAAGACCAGCTCCTCCGCCACGCGCCCACCCATGGCGACGGCCAGATCCGCATACATTTTCTCGCGCTTGTAGGAAAGCTTGTCGGACTCGGGCAGACGCATCACCATGCCCAGCGCCCGGCCGCGCGGAATAATAGTTGCTTTATGAATCGGGTCGCTGGCCGGATAATGCATCGAGACCACGGCGTGCCCGGCCTCGTGATAGGCGGTCATGCGTTTTTCTTCGTCGCTCATCACCATGGATTTGCGCTCCACCCCCATCATCACCTTGTCTTTCGCCGCCTCAAGCTCGCGCATGGTGACCACTTTTTTATCCTGCCGCGCGGCGAGCAGCGCCGCTTCATTCACAAGATTTGCAAGGTCTGCGCCCGAGAAACCGGGCGTGCCGCGGGCGATGATTTTCGCATCCACATCCGGCGCGAGGGGCACTTTTTTGAGATGCACATGCAGAATTTTAGTGCGCCCCTCAATATCGGGGTTGGGTACCACAATCTGCCGGTCAAACCGCCCCGGCCGCAGGAGGGCGGGGTCGAGCACATCCGGCCGGTTGGTGGCGGCAATGAGAATCACCGATTGATTGGCCTCAAACCCGTCCATCTCCACGAGCAGCTGGTTAAGGGTCTGCTCGCGCTCGTCATTCCCGCCGCCAAGCCCTGCGCCCCGGTGGCGGCCAACCGCATCAATCTCATCAATGAAAATTATACAGGGCGCGCTTTTCTTGCCCTGTTCGAACATGTCGCGCACACGGCTGGCGCCGACGCCTACAAACATCTCGACAAAATCCGAGCCGGAGATGGAGAAAAACGGCACACCCGCCTCCCCCGCAATGGCGCGGGCGAGCAGGGTTTTCCCCGTTCCCGGCGGGCCAACAAGCAGACAGCCGCGCGGAATTTTTCCGCCCAGCTTTTGAAACTTCTGCGGGTTTTTGAGGAAATCCACAATCTCGGAGAGTTCGTCTTTCGCCTCGTCAATCCCCGCAACATCGGCAAAGGTCACGCGATCGCCCTGCTCGGAAAGCAGCCGCGCGCGGGATTTGCCAAAGCCCATCGCCCCGCCGCCCTTGCCCGACTGCATCTGCCGCATGAAGAAAATATAGACGCCGATAAGGAGTAAAAACGGCAGCCAGGAGGAAAGAAACATGTTCCAAAAAGAGCTCGCACCGGAATTGCTCGGCGCCGCCGTAATTTTTACGTTATGCTCGCGTAACGTATTCACTAGATTCGGGTCGCTGAGCGCCTGAAGTGCAAAGCTTTCGCCATTGCCGAAATGGCCTTGAATCATGGTGCCTTCTTCTTTGGACTCGCGGATCGTTACATCCGCCACCTCGCCAGACTCCACCTTGCTGATGAATTCCGAATAAGAAAGCCGCGCCGCGCCTGTGCTGGCCGGTTCGGTCACATTACCCTGAATGAGCCCGGCCACCAGCAGCAGCCCGACCATAATCGCAGCCCAGATCATGATATTTTTGGCAAATGGCGGCATGTGTTTTTTCCCCTATACGCAAGCGCACTATAACCACCAAAACGGGCTGGCAGCAAGCGGTTTTGCTGGCTGAAACATGCTGTTTCCTCCCATGTTTTGCGCCCGCGTGCGCGTGATATGGAGTGTGTGGTGGCGTTTTTCAATGCGGCAATGGGCAAGCGTGGCCACGGTGAAGTCCGGCGCGAGGATGGCGGTATAAAGCCGCAAGGTTTCATGTTTGCGCGGGCGGGTGACGCCGCCGCCAAGCGCGCGAAGCGTATCGGCAAGCAGGCGCGCGGCGATGCTGGCTGGCAGTGCGGCAAAGGCCTTCAGATCATAGTCCACCCTATCCGCTCTGAGCGTCACAATGACGCGCGCAGCGGCTTCCGCCTGCGCCTTATCCCGCGCGGCGCGGGTGCGGCCAGCGCTTTCTGCCTCAGCCAGAAGTTCCGCGCGCGCATCCTCGGTAAGCGTATGGCGTAACGCATTGCGGCGAAATTGAAGATTGCGATTGGTGGGGTCTTCCACCCATGCGATATTTTTGGCGAGAAGATATTCCACGAGTTGCTGCTTCGAGCATTTCAGCAATGGCCGCAGGAGTCGCACGCCGCTGCGAAGGGAGAGGGCGGCTATGCCCGCTGCACCATCCTCGGTATTTCCGCGCTGCTGGTGAAGTGCTACGGTTTCGGCCTGATCTTCCGCATGGTGGGCGACGAGCAGATGCATCACCTCCGCCTTGCGGCACCAGCCGGTGAGCGCCTCATACCGCGCCTGGCGCGCGCGTGCCATGAGGTTGCCTGTCTTGGCGTGTGGGGATTGCGCAAGCGTAAGTATCTCGCAGGCAATGCCCAACGCTTTCATGCGCAGCGCCACTTCCCCTGCTTCTTTTGAAGATTCGGGACGCAGCCGATGATCAACAATGAGTGCGGTGACATTGCCGCCTGCTGCGCGTGCCCAGTCATGGGCAAGCAGGGTGAGTGCCGTGCTGTCCGCCCCGCCTGAAAGCGCCACCGCCAGATGGGGCGCGGGCTCAAACGGCCCCAGCGCCGCAAGCGCGCTGGAACATTGCGATACAAGCGCTTCAGCGGCAGCCAAGCTGGCCATATTCGCGCTGGGCGCGGGTGCGGGTCTCTGGTGCGCGCGTGCCATATTTGCGGATGAGCTGTTTATATACCACACAGGCCTGATCTTTCTGTTTCAGCGCACCCAGCGACATGCCAAGTTTGAGCAGATTATCCGGCGCTTTCTGGCTCTTCGCGTCGGCCTCAAACCCTTTACGGAAACTCTCAGCAGCAGACGCAAATTCCGAACGCACATAATAACTTTCCCCCAGCCAGTAATAGGCGTTGGCGATGAGTGGGTCGGCCGGGTATTTTTTCACAAATGCCTCGAAACTTTCGCTGGCGGCTGAGAATTTGCGGTCATTCATCAGCTTGAATGCATAGCTGTAATGCGCATTGGCGCTGGGGAATTTCTGTTTCGTGGTGGTGGTTCCGGATGCTTCCTCCTCTTCCGGCTGGTAGCTGGCGGGAGAATCCTGCTCTTCGGAAGCTGCCTCTTCGTCGTCATTTCTTTCTTCTGCATCTGTAGATGCGTCTGCTGACTCATCTTCTGCTTCTACCTTTTCCTGCGAGCGCGCCTCTTGTGTTTTTTCGAGCGCACTCAGGCGAAATTCGACATCTTCGCCAAGTTTCCTGATCTCTTCTGCCTGCCGCTGATTGGCAAACTGCACCTGCTCTACCTGTCCGCGCAGCGCGCGCATTTCCTCCTGAAGCTGGCCGAGCTGCACCAGAATCTGAGAAGCATTGGCGGGAGACCCGCCCGCTGCGTCAGCGTTATAGGTCTGGCGCTGCAGGAACTGAAGATCGCGCTCCAGCCGGTCGAGCCGGTCATTCATGGCCGCGTTATCCTGAGCCTGCACCGGCAGGGCAAGAAGGAGCGTCGCGAGAGCGGCAGGAAAAAAAGCGCGCATGAGAGAACTCCGTAGGTATTTTCATTGATGCGGCACGATGGCATAACTACCGCATGATTATTGTTATAGAGCAATAGCGGTTCCCGCCATTTTTGCAAATGCCTATCATCTTTTGTATAAAAATGAAGGGCAAGAAGCACCGGTTGCGCGCTGCGCACGCTGTGTTATAGACTGATTCTGCCGATGTAAACGGCAAACGCGGGTGTAGCTTAATGGTAAAGTTCCAGCCTTCCAAGCTGGCTACGTGGGTTCGATTCCCATCACCCGCTCCATCATCTTAAGAGCCCTATGCCGCATTCTGATTTCCACGCCCATAGTACCAGTATCGCGCCCGAGCGGCGCGGCGCGGTGTATGAGGAACAGGCGCGGCTGATGCGGCTTGCGACCGTCGCCTCGGTGACGATCGCCATGGCGCTCGTACTGCTCAAGGCGGTGGCGTGGTGGCTTTCGGATTCGCTGGCCATGCTTTCCTCTCTTACCGATTCCTTTTTTGATGTGCTGACATCGCTAATGAATTTTATTGCCCTGCGTTATGCGCTCAAGCCTGCGGATGATGATCACCGGTTCGGCCATACCCGGATTGAGGATATTGTCGGGCTTGCGCAATGCGCCTTCATCATGGCGTCGATGCTGATTATCATTCTGCAATCCGCCGAGCGGTTGAGCAATCCCGTACCGCTCGAACATGGCCGGCTGGGCATTATGGTTTCCCTCATTGCCATGGGGGCGACGGCGCTGCTGGTGGCTTTCCAGACCTATGTAGCACGGCGCACCAGATCCCTCATCGTGGCGGCGGATCGGCTGCATTA
>CANHAG010000121.1 GCA_947458525.1 Rhodospirillaceae bacterium
CTATCAGAAGACCGGCAAAACTATTCGCTTTTTCTTCCCCCGCCTCCGCACCTGACTGGGGATCGGCCGCAAGCGCATTGCTGGCTGCGGCGGGTTGCGCCGCAGAAGGGTTTGGCGCTAGACTGAGAAGGGATGCATCCATCAGAGTGACCTCGTGCTGATGGATAGATTAAGCAATCCTCATGCCAAGAATGGGCATACCAATGGGAAGTCCATGATGCCGGCTTCTGTCAACGGATGCTTAACGGCGTGATGCACTGTGCAAGGCCGTTTTGTTTTATCTCGATGATAGCGCCAGATAACGTGCCACGGCCGCGCCCCGGCTCCATCCTCACTTTGCGATACTTATGCAGAAATTGCTGCATGGGTCCTTCGGGCTTGAATCCGATAATCGTGTTATCATAATCGCCGCACATGCCAGCATCTGTCTGGTAAGCGGTGCCACCTTTCAGAATATGGGCATCCGCCGTTGGCACATGCGTGTGGCTGCCAATCACCGCGCTCACCCGCCCGTCAAGATATATGCCCATCGCCATTTTCTCACTCGTCGCCTCGGCGTGCATATCCACAAGGATTGCATCCACCGTGCTGCCCAGACGGTAGGGCGCCAGCGCCGCATCCGCGCATTCAAACGGGCTGTTAAGATATTCGCGGTGAAACACCTGACCAAGCAGATGCAGTACCAGCAATTTTCTGCCGCTGGTGAGCGTAAAAAGTCTGCAGCCGGAGCCTGGAACACTCAGCGGAAAATTATGCGGACGCATCAGGCGCGGCTCTTTTGCAAGCATGCCGAGCGCTTCTTTCTGGTCAAAAATATGGTCGCCGCCAGTCATCACGTCCACCCCGGCGGCGGCGAAGGCGCGGATTTCGTCTGGCGTTGCACCAAACCCGCCCGCGGCGTTGTCGATATTGACCACGACCGCATCCAGCCCATGCACGCCGCGCAATATGGGCACATGCTCAAGCACTGCCTCGCGCCCGCTGCGCCCTACGACATCACCACAAAAAAGAATTTTCATGCATGCACCATGCCTTAAAAGTGACGCAGGCGCATCCTGTTTTTACGAAAAGGGCAGGGGAGTGCCCCCTGCCGCCCGCCGCGTTACCTGACTGGCCAGCCGCTCCCTTAGCTGCGGCAGCGGGCGGTGAATGGCCGAAAACAGCCAATGCTCAAGAAAATGCCCGGTCATGCGCAGGCCATCGGCGAGTTCGTGCCAGTCGGGCGCCTCATCTGCCCCTTGCAGGAACGCCGGTAGCGGCAGTAATCTGGCCGCATATTCCGCCCCCGCAGCACCACTCACCGCCCGGCCGGATTTGGGGGAGACATAGCGCAGATCCTCCCGCACGCCGGTAGCGGCGCAGCGCGAAAGATCAAGCCCGAAGCCAAGGGATTCGAGCAGATGGATTTCGAGCGCGATGAATGCAGGCAGCCAGTGCCGCGCCTCCGTCGTCTGTGCCATATGCTCCAGATAATGGGTGAGCGCGGTGAATAACTCCGGATGAGGATCATGCTCGGGCAGGCTGGTTTTCACGAGCGTGGCAAGCGAGGAAAGCGCGGTGAGTTTGAGCGGGTCATCAAGCATGCGCACGGCGTAGGGAGTCATGGTTTCAAACGCGATTCGGCCAAGATGTTCAGGCAGCCGCGCCTGAAACCGCGCCTCTACCAGTGTCATCGGTTCCAGCCCGGCGCGCTGGCGCTTGCTGAATGCGCCTTTCACAATGGCCTTCACGATGCCGCGTGTGGGAGTAAACATCGCCACTAGCGCATCATGCTCGGCGAATTTTGTCGCCTCCACCACCAGCGCCTGTTCCTGCCACTCGATCATGCGTGTTTCAGCCCCAGCGCGGCATACATGGCTGGCTGTTCTTTCCAGTCCTCGCGCACTTTGACAAAAAGAAAGAGATGGCATGGCTGGCCAAGCGCCCGCGCAATTTCCTTACGCGCCGCCGTGCCGATGGTTTTCAGCTGCGTGCCTTTCTCGCCAATCACGATCATTTTCTGCCGCTCATTCTGCACCACGATAATCTGGCGGATTTCCACACTCCCATCTTTCCGTTCGGTGTAGGATTCGGTTTCAACCGCAAGCGTATAAGGTAGCTCCTCACGCAGGCGCAGGAAGCATTGCTCGCGCGTAAGTTCGGCGGCTAAGAACCGGGCGGGTATATCGGTCATCGCATCTTCCGGAAACAGCCAGGGCCCAGCCGGAAGTACGGCGCTCAGGCGCGTAAGCAGGGCTTCCAGCCCATCACGCTTCAGGGCTGAAATCATGAAAATTTCCGCGAATTTCGCGCGTGCCTGAAACCATTCCACCAGCGCCAGAAGTCTGGCTTTATCCGCCAGTGTATCTATTTTATTGAGGGCAAGATAAAGCGGCTTGCGAATGGCCGCAAGACGCGCCAGCGCCGCTTCCGTCTCGGCATCCGGCATGCGTTTGGCGTCATGCAGAAACAGCACAAGATCGGCTTCGGCGGCGCTTGACCAGGCGCAATCCACCATCGCTTTTTCAAAACGCTTACTTGCGGCAAACACGCCCGGCACATCTACCAGCACAAGCTGCGCCTGCTGGTGCAGACAGATGCCGGTGATGCGGCTTCTGGTGGTTTGCGCTTTCGGGGTGACAATCGAAATTTTACTACCCACCAGCGCATTCAGCAGGGTAGATTTTCCGGCATTGGGTGCGCCTATCAGCGCCACAAATCCGCATCTGGTCGGAGAAGAATTGTTCATAGCGCGAGTATAGGCAGTTCATGCAGTACGGCAATCAAATAGGCACCATGCCTGCCAGATTACCGGTATTTTTTTCCAGAGGTTTTTTTGTGATGACACTGCTGAACTACCAGGTTTTCGCGTTTTGACGTGCGGCCTTCCAAGCAAACTGCATTGACTTTGCCTGCTGCAGGGATAGGGGTGGTATTCATGATTCTGCGCCCATCCCATCTGGTTTTCGCGATTGCTGCATTTAGCCTGCAGTTTGCTGTAACCCCGGCTATGGCGGTGAATAAGGTTTCCTCGCCCAGAGTCACCAAAGATCTGCTGGAGGTGGAGGGGCGTTCTGCCTTTGATCAGGATGATGATCCGAGCAGAGATAATGCGCAGGATTATGACTTTCTTACCAATTACGGCGTGACGGATCGGGTACGACTTCAGGGAAGGGTTTCTTTTGAAAACCCTTCGGATGACAATTTCGACTGGACGGGGCTGAGTGGCGCCGTGCGCTGGCAGTTTTATAAGCCAGACGAGGCCTGGCTCTCCTCGGCGCTGAATCTCAGCTATTCCTACAATGAAGCTTCAGAAGCGCCCGATCAGATGCATCTGCGCCTGCTGCTGGCCAGAGAATATCCTCAGTTCCAGCACACGGCGAATTTCGGTGTGCGGCAGGAAATTGGTGATGGACGTGATGCGCAGCCGGATCTTACCTCCGCCTGGTCCAGTTATTATAAATACAACCCCTATTTCAGGCCGGGCTTTGAGTATCATGGCCGTCAACCCATCGATGCGGCGGGCGGGAATGATCGGTATCAGCTTGGCCCCAGCGCTACCGGAAAACTGGTGCGCGAGGATATCAGGTATAATCTTGCCTATCTGTTTGGCATGAACTCCGCCACGGTGGATGGTGAACTTAAACTTATCCTCACCTACGGATATCAGTTTTAAGACTGCGCCGCTTGACGCCTTGTGCGGCGAACCCTAGACCATCTGCATATTTCCTCACCCGGAGAACGCCATGACCAAACCACTCACCGCTCTCACCGCTTCAATGCTTGCACTCGTCATGCTTGCTGCCCCTGCCTTTGCTGCGAACAGCGCCGCAGAAATCGAACGCGAGGCACGAGCCGCGCTCGACAGACTCTATGCCGACAACCGTGAGGCGCGGCTGATTAGCGGCGAGGCACATGCGGTGCTCGTGTTTCCGGTCGTCAGCAAAGCCGGGTTAATGATTGGCGGGCAATATGGCGAAGGGGTGCTGTTCAAACGCGGCAAGGTAGCCGGGCATTATAACACGGGCGGCGCATCTTACGGGCTGCAGGCCGGCGCACAGCAATATGGCTATGCCATGTTCTTCATGAACGACAAGGCACTGGCCGTACTTGACGATGCAGACGGATTTGAAATCGGCACCGGCCCGAGCGTGGTAGTGATAGATAAAGGCATGGCGAGCAGTACCACCACCAAAACCCTCAATGAGGATATCTATGCTTTTATATTCAACCAGCAGGGGCTGATGGCCGGCATCGGGCTGCAGGGCAATAAAATCACCAAAGTGGATTCGGCCTCCGGCTGGACACCCGGCAGCATCGTGCCGGAGAAGAAAGATGTTGAGAAATACCTGCCGTGGTAGCCCTTCGGTAATGATGGTAAAGAACGTCTCCGGCGTTTCTCTTCTATAGTATGGGGATCCCTATATGTGGGGGATATTTCATGCGCTTCATCCCCACCATGTAAAAAAAGCTTTGACATCTAGATTTTGTGCTGTAACATTTGGGCAACAGTAAAAGCAGTTTCCCGGCAAGTAACGCAAAAGCAAGCAAAAATAAACAAACGTCACTTTTGTAACACGAGGACTGCATGGCCACGGACATCCTAGTTATTGATGATGAGAAGGATATTACCTCCCTCATCTCCGACATCCTTTCCGACGAAAAATTCACCACCCGCGTCGCTAATAATTCCGATCAGGCGCTCAAAGCCCTGGCCGAGCGCGTACCGGCAGCGGTGATTCTTGATATCTGGCTGCAGGGGTCTGAGCTTGATGGGCTTGGCATTCTTGAGATTGTACAGAAAAAATACCCGCATGTGCCGGTGATCATGATTTCCGGCCACGGCAATATCGAAACGGCCGTTACCGCCATAAAAATGGGTGCGTATGACTATATCGAGAAGCCTTTCAGCGCGGAGCGGTTGATGATTATTGTCCGCCGGGCGCTCGAAGCCGCACGCCTGAAGAATGAGAATGTGGAACTGAAGCGCCGCGGGGGGCAGGAGCAGGATCTGATTGGTAATTCCTCTGCCATTACCGCCGTGCGCCAGACGGTAGAGAAGGTTGCCCCGACCAACAGCCGCGTGCTGATTACCGGCGCGCCCGGCACGGGTAAGGAGCTGGCGGCACGGCTGCTGCATGCGCGTTCGCACCGCGCGGGCGGGCAGTTTGTGGTGCTGAATGCCGCGGCGCTGACGCCTGCCAGAATTGAGGCGGAGCTTTTCGGCACCGAGGATACCA
>CANHAG010000122.1 GCA_947458525.1 Rhodospirillaceae bacterium
ACCCCGGCGCTTGCACAACCGATGCATCACCCCTATGCTACCCGCAGGACTCTACTTCCAAGTGACTCAACTTTGGGGAGCAGGTCATAGGCCTGCCACAGCACGCGCCCGGCATTCAGCACGGCTTGTGCTTCGGGCAAGAGTTTTTTTGCTTCGTCATTCCCGCGAACGCGGGAATAGGGTTTTTCTCGGGTCTGGATCCCCGCCTGCGCGGGGATGACAGTGGGGAGGTGATGGCGGCGCGTAGTGAATGGGTTTCGAATCTGTGCTCCGGATTTTACCGCGATTGTAAGGCAAAAAATCAGTTACACTAACAGCACGCTTGTTCAACAATTGCGGCCTTGTGATTTATACCACTCTTGCTTTGTGAGTTCCCATATCTCACGCTGTTTATAATCAGAATTCACAAATTCTGCTGGTTCGAGGCGAATCAACCTTGCACCGGTTTTTTCTTTAATGCGTCGGGAACGCTTATTCCCTGCAGCATTGGCAAAAGTGAGTTTATCGAAGCCAATAACGTCAAATGCGTAGTTCATGACGGGTATTACCGCTTCGGTCATGATGCCTTGACCCCAAAATTTTTTTGCGAGCCAAAATCCCCTATTTTCCGGGCTGCCTTCCTTCCATAACCCGATGGAGCCGATAATTTCGTTTGGTTTGTCTTTTAAAACGATTCCCCACACCCATGCATCTTTACCTTGTTTGGGGAAAATCTCTGTTCTCATATATTCGAGAACGCCGCCTTTCGGATAAGGCCATGGAACCTCCCTATTTAATTCACTAATAACATCATATGTTGCAAAATTTTTTTCATAAGAAGGCGCGTCTGCCTCAATGATTTCACGAAGTATCAATCGTTCGGTTCGAAAAGAAGGAAATTCAAATTTTTTCATACACTGATCCAAAGGTTTTTTAAGTTTTTTGGTAAGAAACTGCGCAATAAAATGTGCAGTTTCCTCTGGGGTTTCTTGTGCATTGTCATGGATCAAATAGCTAAAATCTCGCTCATGGTAGCCGTCGTTATACATTTCTTGAATTCTTTTTCTTTCCCAATTTTCCAATTGTCTGGAATTTCGAGTGGATAAAGCGACCTTCATGGGAGGAGATAAAGTGACGCATATCAGATCAGCATTCAGATGTTGCTGCAAATACTCCCAATCTTCATGGCGCAAAGGGAAGGCTACGAATATGTTTTGGCAGTCCAGTTCCCTAGCATGCTGAACAATTGCCTGCAATACAGTCGGTATCCATTTTTCTAAGTCACTATCATGGTTGCCAAGTTCATCACCCTCGATAAACACGCAGTCAGAAATAATATTTGCCAGTTTCTGAGCGACTGTTGACTTGCCAGAGTTAATCGAGCCATTCACAATGATAACGGTTTGCAACACCCTGTGCCTACAAGAATCGTTTTTTCTTCCCGTTTAATATTCGAACTTATTTTTTCCTTATATCTCAGCGGCTAAAAAACGGGAAATACTATTTGCGAACCTGTGTGAGATGAGACTGAGATTCGCCCCCCAGAGGATTCAACTCACTTCTGTTTCAAATGGCGGACAGGGTGGGATTGGCTCGCTTCGCTCGCCTCATCTCGCGCGGTTGCGCTCGGTGTCGAACTTCGTTCTCATCCCAGCATGATATTTTTATTTCTGGGGGGCGCTGTTGCGCCTGATCCCTTCCTTCGTAAAATGGCGGACAGGGCGGGATTCGAACCCGCGATACGGTCTCCCGTATACACACTTTCCAGGCGTGCGCCTTCAACCACTCGGCCACCTGTCCACTCCATAGTCCCGGCGCACTCGGCGTGCGCGTTGACTCGGGCCTGCTGACCCTCGCCCTGACGGGCTGCTTCGCAGTCCAAAACGCCTGCTGGCGTTTTGCCAACCACTTCCCACTTCGCTCCTGACGGAGCTTCGAGGGACATTGCGGTCACCCATCCGCGGGCGGGAGCTATATAGCGCGGCGAACCCGGTTGTGCATCAGTTTTATTTCGCCCATGGAAAAACTGCATATACTCTGTTGGAGGCTGGCATAACGCGCGCGTTATCCCGGCGGTCATGCCATGGCTGATTACCGGCATGGGATAATCAGTTACTGAAAACGCCACCCTGTTGACTCTCTGGCGCCACTTCTTGTGCGGCGCACTAAAACCCACTATTTTTCAGGCGATAAGGCGGGGATTTTCTGTTATAGTCAGTGTGTGGATCAATCTTTATCGCATTTTTATGGTGTCTGTGAGCGTCATGGGCTGGGGCTGTTTGCAGAGCCGCTGAATGTCATCACCAATGTCGGGTTTCTGATCGTCGCTATTGCGATTTACCGTTTCTACCATAAGCATGAAGATATTACGGGGCGCTGGATCTGGGATATTCATGCCCTCACGTTTCTCACCTTCATCATCGGCGTCAACAGCATGATTTTTCACATGATGCCCACGCCGTTTACGGAGCTGATGGATACCGTGCCCATCGTCATGTTCATTCTGATTTTTTTCTTAAGCGTGCTCTTCCGCATCGGGCGGACAAATTTCTTTCAGGCGGCGGTGGCGTTTATCGCATTTCTTGGCTTCTCGCATATGCTGGTACATCAGTTCCCCCGCGCGCTGAACGACTCCATCGGCTATCTCTCAAGCATGATCGCGCTCATCATGATTGCGGTCTATCTGCATCTGAAGGCGCGCCCTTCATCGTCGCATTTCATGCTGGCGGCGATTATCGGGGTCACCTCGCTTTTCTGCCGCGCGATTGACCGCGAAGTGTGCGCCATGTTCCCGCTTGGCACACATTTTCTGTGGCATATACTGAATGCGGTATTGCTTTACATTCTGCTTAAACAGATTATCCGTAACGTGAACCGCGAGGCGCGCCTTAAACGTATGGCATGGGATTCAAGCGCGATATGACCGAGACAGGAACACATCTATTCAACTACCTCGACGTCTATTGCGAACGGGCGGGTGAAGCCGGATTCTGGGCAGAACCAGTCAATGCCATCACCAACCTCGCGTTTATCATTGCGGCGCTGTTGGTGGCGCGTGTGCTCTGGCAGCGGAAGATTTCGCCTGCGTTTGATCTATGGGCGCTGACGATCATTCTTTTCGGCATCGGGGTGGGTAGTGGCCTGTGGCATATTTATGCTACGCATCCGACCTTGCTGGCGGATGTGATTCCGATTGCACTGTTTCTGCATTTATTTCTCATCAGCGCGTTGCGCCGGCTGTTCCATTATTCCTGGGTTAAAACGCTTGCGGGCTGGGCAGGCTTTGTGCTGGCGACAATCGCTGCAGAGCTTTACCTGCCGCCAGATATGCTGAATGGCAGTGTCATGTATCTGCCGGCTTTTGTGGTGCTTTTGTTATTGACGCTGGGGCTCACGCGCCGCCGCCACCCGGCCGCGCGGGATTTTGCCGTGGCGGCGGGGGTTTTTCTGGTCTCCGTCACGCTGCGAACGGTGGATATGGCGATCTGCGACCACTTCGCCCTCGGTACGCATTTCCTCTGGCATCTGCTGAATGCCTACCTGCTCTGGCGCCTGCTGATGGCGCTGGTGCCGGGCAGCAATGTCTCGATCAAGTAGCTAGACTCACCACTTCATCAACCACAAGGAGGCGTTATGTATCAGTTATTTTATTCCCCCGGTTCCTGCTCGATGGCCGTGCATGTGCTGCTGAATGAAACCGGCCAGAAAGTAGAGCTGATGAAGGCCGATCTGGCCGCGCAGCCTAGAAGCCCGGAACTGATCAAACATAACCCGCGCGGGCAGGTGCCGGTGCTGGTGGTGGATGGTAAAACCCTGCGTGAAGGCGCGGCGATTCTCACCTATCTGTGCGAAACGCATAAAAGCCCCCTCCTGCCCGCTTCCGGATGGGAGCGCGCCAAAGCGCAGGAATGGCTGGCCTTCGCTAACAGCTCGCTGCACCCGGCCTATGGCCGTGCCTTTTTCCTTGGCCGCCAGCTTGGCGAGGCGGCAGCGACAAGCCCGGTGATGAAAGCGGCGCTCGATTCCATTCAGAAACTATGGGACGAAGTCGAGCAGGAACTGCAAGCAAAGCCCTATATCTGCGGGAAGGATATTACCGTGGCAGATATCCTCATCACGGTGATTGCGAACTGGAGCACATATTTTGGCAATGCCATTACCCTTGGCGCCAAAACCAAAGAATATCTGAAGCGCGTGACATCACGCCCAGCCTATCAGCAGGCGCTCAGCACTGAGAGTGTGGTGTATAAAGTCGCGGCTTAGGTGGTGTAGTCACGAGATACGCCCCATTCGCTGCGAACAGAATGGAGTCTATAGTCATTTGCATAAATAATTACACATAATTATTTATGCGTCTCGCTCGCTACGCGGCGCAAAACCGCCGCTTACGGCGGACGGTTTTGATACTCACTTGTGCAATAAATTGCTCAAGTGAGTATATCTCGCAGCTGCACTATCCTTTGGAACCAGCGCGTGCGGGGAATAGGCGCGCAGGACTTCTGAGTCTTTGTTTCTGATGCCACAGGAGCAGGAACCTGATGCCCCAGCATCTGATTCCCCAGCAAACGCAACAAGGGCGGGGAAGTTGCCTACCCCGCCCTTGAAACCTTTGGCACCGAGCGAATTCGCGCTGAGCGCGTTCGTTTTTGCCGCAGTTTGTCCGGATGCTGCCCTAAGGCCCGAAGGCCAAAGGGCAGGCAATCCAAACCGGATGGGCACTAGACCCCACCACGATTCGCGCCTCTGGCGCTATTCCTGACATGTCTAGCGGACACTTCCATCAGGAAACTCGGGAACGATCTCGATGGCTTTCGCCGCCGCTGCTCCCATTCAGCCACCCTTCGTGGGGATGACCGGAGGGGTACGATTCCCCCCGTGATGAATTCTGCTCTCTGGTTCGCACCGAAGTCGGTCATTCATCGTGCTTTGGGTTATAGCCGGGTCGTCGCCGCTCCGCCATGCAGCGATTATTATTATCCACATTCTTTTGCATTTATTATATCTGACTCGCAAAACCGCCGCAGAAAATCAGCGGTTTTTCCTATACAGCCATGCAGCAAAAATTCTGGAGAACTCTGTGGATAACCTATTTCCTCGCCGTAAAGCGCGCATTACGGATTGGGGGCGAGGGTCACTTCCAGCCCCTCCAACGCGGGTGAGAGGATAATCTGGCAGCTGAGGCGCGAGTTTTCATGTACTTCCATCGCATCATCAAGCATCA
>CANHAG010000123.1 GCA_947458525.1 Rhodospirillaceae bacterium
ATCGCCATGGATAGTAAGGAGCCGATTGAAGTGGCCTCCGACACGCTCGAGGTGCTGCAGAGTGAGAAACAAGCCATTTTCACGGGCAATGTGATTGCGACCCAGGGCAAGATAAAGATGCGCGGTGCGACCATGACTATTTTCTACCGCGAATCCAGCCCAGGCGGGGCAGAAGCGCCTGCGGCAGCGGCAGCGGCGGATACATCCGACGCGCTCGGCAAGGGTATTTACCGGATTGAGGCGGAAGGTAATGTGATTTTCACCACCCCCACCGAAATCGCGGAAGGCAAAAAAGCCGTATATGATGTGGATGCACAGACCATTACGCTGAATGAGGATGTAACGCTGACCCGCGGAAAAAACATTCTCAAAGGCACGGCCATGACCTATAATCTCGCCACCGGTCGCAGCGTGCTTTCAAGCGCCGGGGCAGCGCCGGGTACCGGGCGGGTGCGCGGGCTTTTTGTGCCAGAGGAAAAACCGGCCACACCGCCCGCCACGCCGCCTGCTGCCGAGCCGAAAGGAGCGCCATGAGCCTTTCCCCCTCCTCCCGCACCTCATCATCGGCGCCGCCGCGTCTCGTGGATAAGGGGCCTGGGCTCAGGGTGCATAATCTGGGCAAACATTACGGCAAGCGCCCGGTGGTGCGCAGTGTGTCGCTCTCGCTTGCGCGCGGGGAAGCGGTCGGGCTGCTTGGGCCTAATGGTGCAGGGAAAACCACGAGTTTCTATATGATCACCGGCCTCATCGCGCCCGATTACGGCACGATTTTTCTGGATGGTGCCGAGATTACCCATCTGCCCATGTATCGCCGGGCGCGCCTTGGCATTGGCTATCTGCCGCAGGAGGCCTCGATTTTTCGGGGCATGACAGTAGAGCAGAACATTATGGCGGTGCTGGAGGTAAGCGAAGCCGACCCGGAACGCCGCCTCACCCAGTGCGAGGAATTACTCGCGGAATTTTCCATCACCCATCTGCGCGAATCTCCTGCCGTTGCGCTCTCAGGCGGGGAGCGCCGGCGCTGCGAAATTGCACGCGCCCTCGCTGGCCGCCCCTCGTTTATTCTGCTCGATGAACCACTCGCCGGGATTGACCCGATCGCGGTGGCGGATGTGCGCGATCTGGTGTCGCATCTCAAAGACCGGGGCATCGGCGTGCTGATTACCGACCATAATGTGCGCGAGACGCTCGACATCATCGACCGCGCCTATATCATGCATGACGGCACGGTGCTGATGGAAGGCTCGCCCTCAGAAATCGTCAATAACCACGAGGTGCGGCGCGTTTACCTCGGCGAGAAATTCAGCCTGTAGCAGATATATCATGAGTGCTTTCCTCATCCCCTGCGCTTGTGAAGCCGGGCGCTATACTCCTGCCGCCCTTTACATTTGCCGCGCCTGCCCTTACTAGAACACCATTAGCCTGTTATTGAGGTTTCTATGCTCACCGCCATGCGCCGGTCTGTTTCGGGGTTTTTTTCCAAACTCCTGATGTTGTTTCTCATCATCACCTTCGCCGTCTGGGGGGTGGGGGATATGCTCACCACCGGTATGTCCGGCCGTGCGCTCGTCAGCATCGGGGAGCAGACGATTTCCGATCAGGAATTCCTGCGCGAGCTGGCGCAGATGCGGGAACGGATGAGCACCGAGCTGCCACCCGAAATTCTTGATTCCGAAATGTTCGGCGCGCAGGTATTGAACCGCATGATTCAGACGCGGCTCTTACAGCTGGCCGCGAAGGATCTCGCACTTTCGGTAGGCGAAAAACTGATCGCACGCGAAACCATGGAAAACCCCATGTTCCAGACGGTGGATGGGCGGTTCGACGCGAAAGGATTCACCGCGTTTCTGGCGGCGGGGCAGATGACGGAAGCCGCCTATGCACGCATCGTGGCGGACGAAACGCTCGAGCGGCTGCTATTGAATTCCAGCGATCTGGATCAGTTCCGCCTGCCGGAAGCCTACCTCATGCTGAACGCACTTGGCCGCCATCAGGAGCGGCGGGCAACGCTTATCACCCTCACCTCCCCGGTGCGCAAGGAAGCGCAGGAAGAGGATCTGCGCCGTTATTACGACGAAATTAAGATGCAGGAATTTCTGCGCCCGGAAACCCGTACGCTGCAATTTGCCGTGCTGAAAAAAGATGCGCTGAAAGGAAAAGACGATGAAGCGCGGATGGAGCTTGGCTATCAGGTGGAAGATGCGCTTGCGGCCGGTGATTCCATCGTGAACGCGCTTAAGGCGGCGGGAATTACGGCGGAAGAAAAAACCCTGAAGGAAGTAGGGGTGGATGGCACGTTCGCCTCAGGCGGGAAGGTGGATAATACACCCGTGATGGCGGCGCTGCTGCAGCAGGGCTTTACCCTTGGCGAGGGCGAGGCGACCGGGCTTCTCACCGCGGCGGATGGTACGTATTTCATCCTCCGCGTCGCAGCGATTCAGGCGGCAGAGCCCGCAGCTTACGAGACGGTGAGAAAAGAAGTGGCCGCGCTCTACCGCAAGGAAGAGGCACAAAATAACGCCCGGCAGAAAGCGCAGGAATTAAAGACTGCACTCACCGCCGCAAAGGATGAACCGGCGCGGGCGGCGCTGCTCAAGAGCCCGGGAATTCAGCTCAGCGAAAGCGGCTGGCTGAAACAGCCCGGCGGCACCAACCCGGCGCCTAACACCATACCCGCCATGCTGATGGCGGATCTGTTTGCAGCAAAAAAACATCAGGTCGTTGGCCCGGTGATGCGTAAAGATGGTTCGGCCGTGCTTGCGATTCTGCGCGATACGCGCCTGCCGGAGAAAACACCGAAGCGCTCCGCAGCGGAGGAAAAAGCCCAGCTTGCCGCGCTTGCGGATGTGCTGCTGGATGGCTGGTACCGCTCGATCGTTGCGCGCCACCCGGTCGTGCAGCATCATGCCCTTCCCAACCTCGGCGCCGCCCCGCGTTAGCATGATCCTCTCTCCCAACAGGTCGGAGGTCATTGCCGCAGCCAATGCGGGTAAGCGCACGCTGGTCTGGACAAAGCTGGTGAGTGACCTTGAAACCCCCGTTTCTGCCATGCTGAAACTACAGCAGGAAGGCGCGCAGGCGTTTCTTCTCGAATCAGTGGAGGGCGGGGAAACGCGAGGGCGCTATTCGATTCTCGGGCTGGAGCCGGATCTTATGTGGCGCTGCATGGGCAATAAGCCTGAACTTTCTACCACCCCGCCTTTTCTGGAGGAGAGCTTCGCCCCCGCATGGGATGATAGTTTAAGCTCACTACGCAAACTCGTGGCCGAGCACCGCATGGAATTGCCCGAAGCCCTGCCGCCCATGGCCGCAGGCCTTATCGGCTATATGGGCTATGACATGGTGAAACTCATGGAGCGCCTGCCCGACACCAAGCCAGACACCATCGGCATTCCTGATGCGTGTTTTCTGCGGCCGCGACTCCTGCTGATTTTTGATGCGGTGCATGGGGTGGTCTATCTCATCGCGCCCATCTGGGAAACGGGCGGCGATGCCGGCGCGCATTATGATGCGGCGGCCGCCCGCATCCGGCGCATCGCGCGGCAGCTGCAAGGGCCGATTGATCAGCGCCATTATTACAAAGAAGGCGCCACGGAAACTAACGAGACGCCGCGCTCCTTCACCTCGAACCTGACGCTTGCGCAATATGGGAACATGGTCGCGGCTGCGAAAGATTACATCGGTGCGGGGGATATTTTTCAGGTGGTGCTGTCGCAGCGTTTTGAGGCCGCATTTGACCTGCCACCGCTCGCCCTTTACCGCGCACTGCGCCACCTTAACCCCTCGCCCTTTCTCTTTTATCTCAATTTCGGCAACTATGCGCTCGTCGGTTCAAGTCCGGAAATTCTGGTGCGGCTGAGGGACGAGACCGTCACCATCCGCCCCATTGCCGGCACGAGACCGCGCGGCAAAACCAGCGCAGAAGATGCGGCGCTCGCCGAAGAACTCCTCGCCGACCCGAAAGAACGCGCCGAACATCTCATGCTGCTGGATCTGGGACGTAACGATGTGGGGCGCGTGGCTGAGCGGGGCGCAGTCCGCGTGACCGAGCAGATGATCATCGAGCATTATTCGCATGTGATGCATATTGTCTCGAATGTGGAGGGAACTATTGCCCCCGGTAAAGATGCGATTGATGCGCTGGTGGCGGGCTTCCCGGCGGGCACGGTGAGCGGAGCGCCCAAAATCCGCGCCATGGAAATTATTGATGAGCTGGAGCCCGTGCGCCGCAGTTTCTACGCTGGCTGTGTCGGGTATTTCTCCGCCAACGGCACGATGGATACCTGCATCACGCTGCGCACCGCGCTTGTAAAAGACGGGAAAATTTATGCGCAGGCGGGTGGTGGAATTGTAGCGGATTCTGACCCCGAGGCTGAATATCAGGAATCCGTAAATAAGGCCAAGGCCGTGCTGCGCGCCGCAACGCTCGCCGGGAGGTTCGCGTGAGTCAGATCCTCCTCATCGATAATTACGACAGTTTCACCTATAACCTCGTGCATTATCTGAGTGAGCTGGGGGCTGAGGTAGAAGTCATCCGCAATGACGTGATGCGCGCGGCCGATATTCTTGGCAAACACCCCGCCGGCATTGTGCTTTCCCCCGGCCCTGCCACACCGAACGAGGCTGGCGTGTGCCTAGAGCTTATCGCAGAAGCGGCAAAACGCCGCACCCCGGTTTTTGGTGTGTGCCTTGGTCATCAGGCGATTGGTCAGGCTTTTGGCGGCAAGGTAATCCGCGCCCCGAAGCTGATGCATGGTAAAACCAGCCCCATCTACCATCTCAGCCATACCATGTTTGCAGGTATTCCCTCGCCCTTCACCGCCACGCGCTACCATTCGCTGATGGTGGAGCGCGCAACGCTGCCCGCTTGCCTTACCATCACTGCCAAGACGGAAGACGGGCTTATCATGGGGCTTGCGCATAAAGAACTACCCATTTACGGCGTGCAGTTTCACCCCGAGAGCATCGCCTCGGAATATGGCCACCAGATTCTCAAGAATTTTCTCACATGCCTGTGACCGAAACCAGTCTGCGTACGGCCATGAAACTTTCCATCGGCGCGATGCTCGATGGGGTGATGCCTGAATCTGAAATGCTCAGCTATCTGCCCATGCTGCCGGTGGAAAAAATCCGCGCGGAAGAGCTGGCAGGCGCCGTGGAAGCGGTGATGGAACGGGCGGTGACATTCCC
>CANHAG010000124.1 GCA_947458525.1 Rhodospirillaceae bacterium
ACCCGCATATCCGGCAGGCCGAGCTGGGCGAGTGTGGAGCCGTCATGATATTCCACCAGCGCATGGATGATGGATTCCGGATGAATCATCACCCCAATTTTTTCCGCCGGCATATCAAAGAGAAAATGTGCCTCTATCAGCTCCAGCCCTTTATTCATCATGGTGGCGGAGTCCACCGAGATTTTTGCCCCCATCTGCCAGCGCGGATGCGCCACCGCTTCCGCGGGCGTAATATGCGCGAATTCCGTGAGTGGCCGGTCAAGAAAGGGCCCGCCTGAGGCCGTGAGTGTGATGCGTTCTACCGCCGATGCATGGCCAGAGGTGAGCACCTGAAACACCGCGTTATGCTCCGAATCCACCGGCAGAATCTGGGTGCCGTGGCGCTTGCAGGCTTCCATCACCAGCGTACCAGCACAGACCAGACTTTCCTTATTGGCCAGCGCCACCTGCCGCCCTTGCGCTACTGCCGCCATCACCGCCGGTAATCCCGCCGCCCCGACAATGGCCGCCACTGTCACATCCGCCGGGTGATGGGCGGCCTCTATCACGCCCCGGGATCCGGCCAATACTTGAATTTTTCTGCCCACAAGCGCGGATTTGAGCGTCTGGTAATGTGCCTCATTCCCAATCGCCACAATCTCGGGGCGAAACTGGCGCGCAAGGGCGATGAGTTTTTCGACATTTTCCTGCGCGGTGAGTGCTGCTACCTGAAACCGTTCCGGGTGATGGGTGAGAATATCCAGCGCACTCGCCCCCACCGAACCTGTCGCACCCAGTACCGTCACGCGCCTTGGGGCGGTGGCGGGCAGGGCAGGAGGGGCGGCGTGGCGTGGTTTCATGATGAAGGACTCTTGCACAACTCTCACCTCTTGTCATTCCCGCGAAAGCGGGAATCCAGCCTTTGCTGGAATGAAGTTTTTTTATCACATACATGGTTCATGAACATACATGCTTAGAGCGAAAATACCTGAGGCAAAGCCGCAAGCATCGCGCAAGGGATGAGCGCATCCACCCGGTCAAACAGCCCGCCATGGCCGGGGATGAGCCTGCCGCTATCTTTCACCCCGGCGCGGCGCTTCATCCAGGATTCAAACAGGTCACCTCCAAGCCCCAGAAGCGTAAACAGCAACGCCACAAACGGCACAAATGCCAGTGTCACAGGCATATGCCAGAAAAGGGTAAGGCAGGCAAAAAGCAGCGTCACCGCGATCCATGCGCCGATGAGCCCCTCCCAGCTTTTGCCGGGGCTGATGCTGGGTACGATTTTATGCGCTCCGAAGGGTTTGCCCACGAAATACGCGGCGGAATCCATCACCGCCACGCTCAGCAGCAGCAAAAGTACCGTTTCAGCACCGGAAAAAAAATGTAAAGCCGCAAGGCTTGCAATGCCAAGCCCAATATAAAAAAGGCCGAAGATAAGCCAGACCAGCCGGTAGCGGCGCCCGCGAATCAGCCCCCACCATTCATAGATAAGAATGACGGCGGCGGCCGCAAGCATGGCGGCAAAGCTCCAGAAGCTCGCAAGGGTGAGGACGAGCGCGCCGGCTGCCAGAAGCACAGCGCTTTTGACGCGGGTTGCAAGTTCAGAAGCAGCAGGTGCGTTCATGAGGGTACCGGATCAGTAGGTCACGTATTTTTCTTCGCCGGAGAGCACAATATCAATCAACCCGGCAAAGCCCGGCTGGCCACTCAGGGGATTCATGCGCAGCGTGACCCCTTCGCGCGTTTGCGGACTCAGTTTTTTATAGATGGGATCTTCGTCATTGCGCGCGTCATTTTCAAAAAACAATACGGTTTCGAACGGTTCCATCTGCGGGGCTTTGACGCGGATATGAATAGCGGGAGCAGAGCTTTCCACCGGGCCTGGAAAAAGCGTGATGAAACTGAAGCGCCCGTCACCGCTGGTGGATGCGCGGCCTGTGCCGGCAAAGACAGGGTAGGGATTGGCAAGCTCCGCACGGCTCGGAAAGTTCCATTTTCCGAACGGGTCTGGCTGCCAGATTTCCACCAGCGCATCACCCACCGGCATGCAGTTTCGATCCAGCACCCGGCCAAGAATAGTCAGGCGCTGGCCTTCAGCAGCTTGCGACTTGCCGGTAGGGCGAATCAGATTGTTGGTTGGGAAAATAGCCTCAGTACCCGGATAATTCGCCGTGCGCAGTGCGGCAGTGAGCGCGCATTCCGCATGCGCAGAAAGCGGCAGAAGCAACGCGATAAAAAGTACAAGACGTGAGAATTTCACCCGCATAGAGCGCAAGACTAGCCGCAGGCTTCAGAAATTGCAACGCATCTACTGCACGGTGGGGTGTTCGGAGTGAAGCTGGGCTTTTTTCTTCTTATCCGCCAGATATTCCGACCAGTGCTGCGTATCCCGCTTTGCTTCGCCGCGCAGTGCCTGACGATGTCGATCCGTCACCGAAGGTGGCGGTGGCGAGGTGAGTGCCTGACGATGGTCTTCTATAATTGAAGAATGGGTGACTTTCGTCTGGGGTTTCGCCGATAATTTGGGCGGCAGACTGCCATCACCGGCTTTTGCCACCGACTGACCGGTGCTGCTGTCTGCTACTTCTAGATTACCTTCCTTGCCACCGATATCGATGGAGAAATTTCCCATAATCATGCTGCCGATATCTCGGGCGTGGCGCGCGAACTCCCTCACCCGGAAAGATCCCAGCGCATCCATCGCGTCATAAATCTTTTTATCCATTTTTCCAAGCCCACCCTCGCTTGGCCGGTCATCTACCCTCAGGCCAAACTCTGCCTTGGCGATCATATAGGGCGTGTAGGAGTAGGAGGCATCCACCATCTCGCGCAGCAATGCTTCGCGGTCAAGGGTGTTTTGCCCGAAAAACCGGCTGATACGGCCGGAGCCGTGAAGCAGGGATTGTCCCAGGCCGCTTTCCAGAATTTTACTGCCCGTGCCATAAGATAACTTGCCAAACGGATTCAGTATTTTGCTGAACAGGCTTTTCTGGTGCCGGGCGGCGTAGGGATCAAAATTTGTAAGATCATGGCCGGTGATTGCGGTCTGATGAAAGAAGACAGGCGCTCCGGCCGCGACAGGCCGGCCGTAGGTGCTTCCCTGAAACAGGCGGTTTTGATTCATGCCCAGCGAGTCAGATTTTGCGACAGGGGCGCGTAGCGTATAGCCATAATCTGCATTCAGTGGCCCAGAGCGCCACTTGCTCTGCGGCGTGCGGAACACCCAGAAAAACGGCACGGAAGGCTGCATGTAAAGATTCGCTTTGATAAAGCTTTTGATGATATAGCGCCCAAGATCCTTTACGCCCGTGAGCGTATCGGCCACCGGGTGCTCGGGCAGGCCGGGCAGGCTGAGCGAGAAGCCGTTTTTTTTCCATGAGGCAAGGCCGCGCCCGATCGCATCATAGGTTTCGCGGTACATCAGCGTGTACCAGTTATAGCCGGTGAATCTGAGCTGCAGATCAAGCGCGCCGGATTTCTGATAATCACCGATGACTTTACCCCGATCGTCCAGCTGGTAGCTGCCCCCATTCCAGCCATGGTCAAGATAAAGCTTGGATCCCGCTGCCATTTTACCAATCAGACGGCGCTGCAGTTTCATCTGGAACACGTAAGGCAGAGCGACAGCCCAGTCTTCACCGGCGTTTTTAGTCAGAATTCGCCAGGTAGTATGGCCGGTATAGGCAAGAAGTTTTCGAAGATCAAAATTCCCCTCCTCATCCCGCCATGGTTTTTTCACGTTGGGGTCGAGTGTGTAGATGATATTGCGTACCGCTGCATCCGCCGCAGATGCGCAGGAAAAGTCAAAACTCGTCACCACCATTTCTGCACCCAGACTGCGGCCAAGCGGCAGCCGGTTCATCGTTGCTGCGAGTGCAGAAGGCACGTCATGAGGCGCTCTGTTCCAGTAATAAGCATTGCGGCGGAACCAGACGAGATCCTCCGCCCGCTTTGCCCCCACCAGCGGGCGCAGCACGGCTTTAATGGGCGTGCCAAACACTGTGTCAAACCCTTTGGCAACGGCCTGGAGAGGTTTTTTACTGTCAAACTTCCAGTCTTCGGGGTGATAATTGCGCATCTGATCGCGGGCATAGCGCGTGCCAAGTGCAAAGGCTGCGGCACCAAAAATTCCCCGCGAGATCAGGCGTACGGCTGTACGCGTGCTGGTTCTATCCATCCAGGTCAGATGCTCCGCGCCCTTGGCGTAAAGCCCACCGCCGCCCAGATAGGATTCCATGCTGCTGGTTTCGCTCGTGGTCTCGAACGCGCGCGGGCGTTGCCGCTCCGGTGCGTTTGCGTCGCCCGGACTGTCGGATGCATCCGTCCGCGCATCGGGTGGTTTTTTTGTAGGTTCATCAACCATGTAGAAACACTTCTCCTCAGCTTGAAGATAGCAAAAAAAAGAGGGAAGTTTTGTGAATCTTTTATGACGGTTGTGCCAATTCGCGTAAGGAGAAAAATAAAAATATTCAATATTTTATAATGCGTTACAAATGCTTGTAGATGCATGGGTCGTTATATGGAGGTCTAATCTTCTTGACGCGCTCCGGTTTTCTTATCACGCTCGCATGGCATTGCACTGTCCTGCCTGATGGAGGTTTTCGTGAAACGTTTGCCCATTATTGGTGTTATTGGCTCGCATGTGGATAGCCACCCTGAGTTCAGCATCCCTCTGGGTGAGATGATTGCCGCGCGCGGCTATCATTTGTTAACCGGTGGTGGTGGCGGCGTGATGACGTCGGTTGCGAAAAGCTTTACCTCGAACCCTTCGCGGCTTGGCCTGTGTATCGGCATTGTGCCGATTGAAGATGTCGCCGAGGTAAAAAAATTACCGCATTATACCAATCCCTATATTGAAGTGCCGATTATCACCCATCTCACCTCGCGTGCGGTCAATGGCTCCGCAATGCCTATGGCGCATAACGAAGTGAATATCCTTTCGAGCGATGTGATTATCGGGCTACCGGGTCTTAAAGGCACTAAGGCGGAAACCTCCATGGCGCTGGTGCTGGAAAAACCTGTGATTCTTTTTGGCAGACGCGAGGAATTCAGCAATTTCCCCACCGCCACCATGGTGGTGGAAGAGATCAAGGAAGTGGAACGGTTTATTGCCAGACATCTGGCCGGGCGATAAAATCCCCTTTATTTTACGAGCAATGATACGCTCATTGCGGCATGTCGCGCAGT
>CANHAG010000125.1 GCA_947458525.1 Rhodospirillaceae bacterium
CGGATAGCCCATGGCTTTAAGGGTTGCATATTCGCGAATATGGTTGGCGATATCGGTGAAGAGAATCTGGTACACGATGACCATGCCCACCACCAGCCCCACCACCAGCCCCCTGCCGAAAATGAAGCCCACAGGGGCGACCTCGCGCCAGTATTTCTGCTCAAACGCCACAAGATCAGCGAAGGTGAACACATGCACGCTTTCATCGAGCAGATTTTCAAGATCCTGCTTCACGGTTGCTACATCCGCGCCGGGGTTTAACTGCACAACCCCGACATCCACATAGCTTGGGTTGCGATCGCGGAACATGCGGAAGAAATTCGTATCACTGGTGATGATATTACCATCTGCCGCGAAGGAAGTTCCAAGCACCATCACCCCCGCCACCCGCACCCGCCGGTCATTCACCTCGGTGAAGACGGGGCCCTTTTCCATCAGTTCGGTAATGGGGCCAAATTCGGGGCGCGAGGCTTTGTCGAACAGCACGGTATCGGCTTCTGATAGCTGGCGGGCGAAGGGGGCTACTTCACTGGCGTTGAAGATTCCGGCATCGGGGTCAACGCCGTACGCCATCAAGGTGCGCTTGGTGTGGGTGATGGGATTTTTCCACACTGGCATCCCGATATAAAGCGGGGTAACTCTCGCAACATCGGGATGCGACAGCGTGCGCATCATTTCGCGGCGGTCGAAAGGGTTGGTGCGCCAGAGCGCCTCCGTCTGGCGGTGGAGGATGAAAATATCCCCCGACATTTTATTGGGTGCGCTGACGGCAGCGGCAAACAGCGCGTCGCGAAATCCCATCTGCATAAAGACAAGCATGGTCGCAAAGACCACGCCAAGCGTTGCGGCCAGCAGCTTGTTGCGGTCATGAACCAGCTGCCGCCAGGCCAGGCGCGAAGCAAAACGCAGTGTGGATAGAGGCGTCACGGGTAAATCCGCACATCCACTTGCAGATAGATCATATTGCGTAACATGGCCGCATCCTCCTGTGGCACGGTGATGCGTACCTCAATAATGCGGTTATCGCGGTTCGCCAGCGGATCGGTGTTGTTGAGATCATTTTTATAGACCTGAAACCCGAGCTCGCGCACCGTGCCGGTGATGGTTCTGCCAAGGCCGCGGATGGTGATCTCTGCCTTCTGCCCCGGCTTCACCCGCGCAATGTCGCGTTCATAGACTTCTGCCACCACGTCAAGCGCGGCCAGATTCGCCATTTCCACCACGCCCGAATCCCCCACGCGCTCACCCGGCCAGCTATGTATTTTGAGAATCGTGCCTGAGATGGGCGCTGTGACGGTAGTCTGTTTCACTTCTTCTTCCGCCAGCACCACGCGGGATTTTTCGGCCTCAAGTTCCGCCCGAAATGCGGCGATATTCGCACTGGCCTGCTCGGCGCGATTCTGCGCCTCGTCTTTGCGCGCAACCGATGCGGCGTTGGTAAGAGCCAGTTTGCGGTAGCGCTCAAACTCGCGTCTGGCGGTGCGTTCCTCGGCGATTTGCGCGTTGAGCCTGCCCTCAATCACCCCGATACCTGCTTTCGCGGTTTCAAGCGCGGCGCGCTTGCGGCCATGGTCGCTGAAGGTGACAATGAGATCTCCTGCCGTGACCTCCTGACCTTCTGCGACATGCAGAATTTCAACCCGCGCCCCGTCTGGCCCGGCATCATGCGAGACATGTACCACGCGCGAGCGCGGCTCAATGCGCCCCAGCGCCCCGACACCACTCATATCGTTGGCAGGTAATGGTTGCGATATTTCAGAAGATGCAGAGGAGGTGGCAGTGGTGACTACAGATTCCGTATTCCCTGAAAAGAACCACCAGCCGCCCGCAGCAGCAGCGAGCAATACCATCACCACGAGGATTTTTTTTGTCATACCATCCTGACCGGAAATGTTGCAGCGCAGCTTGCTATATCAGACTTCTGTGGCATTGCAAACCAGCCGCGCAAAACCGCTTGAATTTCTGCGCCCGGACGACTAATCAGCCACTATGCTTCGTAGCTTTGATTATACCGCACCCGCCGTGCCACGTTCTTCGCCCACCATGACGGCGGCGAATCTTGCGGCGAAAGCACGGGCACTCGGCATTACGGTTGAAGTGTTCACCATTGGTGATTTATTTCCCAAACCTGCCGAATCCGAGATTCAGGGCTGGGTCAAACGCCTGCGCGAGGCGGCGGCTGCGTCACCCAAAGAGCCGCGCTTTCAGCTGCGCCCCACCATGCGCGAACGTGCATACTCCGAGACGGGCGGACTGCCAAGCCTGCGTGAACAGATTGCGCTGAGTTTCGTGGCCGATACCGGCCAGCCAGTCACCGCCGCGGATGTGCGCTGCGGCAATGGCGGCAAGGGTGCGCTCACGGGCGCGTTTGCCTATCTTGCGGGCGTAAAAACCCCAACCATCCTCATGGCCGCCCCCGGCTGGCCGACCAATTACGATATGTTTCCAGCAGGTGCGCGTATCGTGGAAATCGATACGAATGGACGCGGCCTGATGACGCCCGAGGAGCTTGCGGCGGCACTCATGCATGTGCCTGAGCCTTCTGTCATTCTCATCAATGCGCCGTCGAACCCTACCGGCGCGAATTACTCTGCCACCGAGCGCGAGGCGCTGCTTACCGTAGTGCGCGATAAAACCGCCCGCACGCTGGTGGCGTTTGATGACCCCTACGGCAAGCTGGTTTTTGATCAGGAACCCTATGACATCGCCCGCGTGCTGCAGCGCGGCGCGGTGGAAAAATCATTGTTTGCGGCGGGGCGGATTGCGGTGTTCCGCACGGCCTCGAAAGAATATGGCATGGCCGGGTCGCGCGTGGGGTGGGTGGTTACTAAAAACGCCGAACTGCTTACCAGTTTGCAGAATTACAATGAATCCAAAGGTGGTGGGGTTTCCTCTGGCTCGCAGCTCGAGGTACAGGCGGCGCTGATGTTCGGGGATGATTTTATCACCCACACCGTCGCCACGCTGAAAAAGAAACGCGCACTGGTGATGGAAGGCATCGCCCAACTGCGCTATGCGCGGATGGCGCCACCGCAGGCGACAATTTACGCCTGGATTGATTTTGCCGGGCTTCGCGGAAAATTCGTACCGCTTGGTGCGATTCCCACCGAGGCAGCGCGCGTAAGTAGTGACGTGCTGAGCGACGCCGAACGCAAGGCAGGCGGATTCACCATCGCCACCCCGGAAGATCTGATGCGCTACCTCGTCTTTGTCGCCGGATTCTGCCCGGTGGCGGGCACGCCTTTTTACGCGCCCGGATCGCCCGCTGCGAAAGCCGACTGGCATGTGCGGATGAGTTTCTGCAATGACGAGGCGGAGCTGAAGCGTGGTCTTGCCGCGCTTGCCAATGCCGAAGCAACGCTGCGTTAGCGCGCCATCTTCCTGACCAAAACGTTACGCTGCCCGCGCAGTTCTGGATTTGAGCAGCTCAGCCTGCAGCGCCTGAGTAAAGCCGGGTTCGAGCTTCAAGGCAGCGGCAAGCTGGCTGAGATAAGCCTGCTCGGCGGCGCACTGGCTATCGCATACGAGCAGGGCAGCCAGATATACTTCCGCCCCTTCTTCCGGCGTTTTGGCTCCGGCCGCAATCTGATGGACATCCTGCGCGTTCGCCAGTTCGGTCATGAGGAAAGATTTTTCATTCGCCTCAAGTCCGCCCTGTTCGAGATGGCCGAGGATGCGCTGGGTCTCCTCCGCATCCACTTTACCATCGGCCTTAGCTGCGCCGATCATGGCGCGGATTACCGCCAGCGCCAGTTCACTGGTCTGCAAGGGTGCAGCCGCCGGAGCCGCAGCGGCAGCCGTGCTGGCCTGTGCATTCGCAATCAGCGATTTGAAATTTCCGGCCAGCGCCTTGCCCTGCGTCACCATCTCGCCGGCACCTTGTTTCACCGCATCTACCACACTGGCAGAGCCGCCAGCCGCCTTATTCGCCTGATAGGCATTGTACGTTTTATAGCCAAGCGTTCCAAGCAAGGCGAGGCCACCAAGTTTCGCGGCATTTTCTAATGTCTCGCCACTCACCAATTGGCTGGCCAGCCCGCCTGCAAGCAAACCGCCTGCAAACTGCTTGGTGGCCATGCCGCCGAGCATTTTGCCCACCAGACCATTCGCGTTAACATTGGAAAGAAGTGATTTCGCATCAAGCATCGTGACCTCCTGAAGTTGAATGCCCGACATATATGGTAGGGAATTAAAATTTCAAGGGGGACAAAATTGTCATGCCACCTTTATGACGGCATCAGGCTTTCTCTTGTCATCCCCGCGCAGGCGGGGATCTGGCGCGGCGCGTGAAACTCTGCTGTGAAGTTAAAGAACTGGATGCCCGCCTTCGCGGGCATGACAACGGTGAAGACGGGTGACGATATCACGTCACTTCCGCCCGCCCAGCAATCTCAACCGCAATGCATTCAGCTTGATAAACCCTTCGGCGTCTTTCTGGTTATAGACGCTGTCGGCCTCAAACGTCACATGCTGCATGGAATAGAGGCTTTTGGGCGATTTGCGGCCAATGACCGAGACACTGCCTTTATAGAGTTTGAGGCGCACGGTGCCGGTGACATGTTCCTGACTTTTGTCAATCAGAGCCTGAAGCATTTCGCGCTCGGGGCTGAACCAGTAGCCGAAATAAATCAGTTCCGCATAGCGCGGCATGAGGTCGTCTTTCAGATGCATCGCACCACGATCCAGCGTGATGGATTCAATGCCCCGGTGGGCAGCCAGCAGAATCGTGCCGCCCGGGGTTTCATACACCCCGCGCGATTTCATGCCGACATAGCGATTCTCGACCAGATCCAGCCGGCCGATGCCGTGCGCGCCTCCCAGCCGGTTGAGTTCCGCCAGCAACTGCGCGGGGGAGAGTTTCCTGCCATTCACCGCCACCGCATCTCCGCGCTCAAATTCCACCTCGATGATCTCCGGTATATCCGGCGCTTTTTCGGGGCTTACGGTGAGACGGAACATGCTCTCATCCGCCGCCACCCAGGGGTCTTCCAGCGCCTTGCCTTCATAGGAGATGTGCAGCAGGTTGGCATCCATGCTGTAGGGGGCTTCGCCACGCTTGTCTTTTGCCACCGGAATCTGATGCTTCTCGGCATATTCCAGCATCTGCGTACGGCTGTTTAACTCCCACTCACGCCAGGGGGCGATGACTTTAATA
>CANHAG010000126.1 GCA_947458525.1 Rhodospirillaceae bacterium
TGCTCAAAGCGGTGGCATGGTGGCTTTCGGATTCGCTGGCTATGCTTTCCTCTCTTACCGATTCCTTTTTTGATGTGCTGACATCGCTCATGAATTTTATTGCGCTGCGTTATGCGCTCAAGCCCGCGGATGATGATCACCGGTTCGGCCATACGCGGATTGAGGATATTGTCGGGCTTGCCCAATGCGCCTTCATCATGGCGTCGATGCTGATTATCATTCTGCAGTCCGCCGAGCGGTTGAGCAATCCCGTACCGCTCGAGCATGGGCGGCTGGGCATTATGGTTTCCCTCATTGCCATGGGGGCGACGGCGCTGCTGGTGGCTTTCCAGACCTATGTAGCACGGCGCACCAGATCCCTCATCGTGGCGGCGGATCGGCTGCATTATCTGGGTGATGTGCTGTTTAACCTTGGCGTCATCTGCGCCCTTATCCTCACCTATAAACTGGGCTGGCTGTGGGCGGATCCGGCCATTGCCATGATCATGGCGCTCGCCATCATCTGGTCAAGCCGGCATCTGGGTCTGCGCGCCTATCACAACCTAATGGACCGGGAGATGCCGGATGATGAGAAGGTGAAAATCTACGAATTACTGAAGACCATGCCCGAAATCCGTGAGTTTCATAAACTCAAAACCCGCTATGCTGGCAATAAGCCATTCATCCAGATGCATGTGGGAATGGACAGGACGCTTGGCTTCCACGAGGCGCATGATATTGTGGACCGGCTGGAGAAAAAACTCGAAGATATTTTCCCCGGCGCGGAAGTCATCATCCACCCCGACCCGGTATAAACACGCAGGAAAGGCCGCCATGTCGCACCAATATGTTTACGTAATGAAAGGGTTGTCGAAAACCTATCCCGGCGGGAAGACGGTGCTGAAAGATATCTGGCTGTCGTTTTTTCCCGGCGCGAAAATCGGCATTGTCGGGCATAACGGGGCGGGGAAATCCACGCTCTTGAAAATCATGGCCGGGGTGGAAAAGGAATTTAACGGCGAGGCCTGGGCAGCCGAAGGCGTCAGGGTCGGGTTTTTACCGCAGGAACCTAAACTCGATGAAAGCAAAAATGCCTTTGATAATGTGCTTGAAGGGCTCAAGGAAAAAAAACAACTGCTCGAGGATTTCAACGCCATTTCCGAAACACTCGGCATGGTGACGGATGATGAGGAAATGATGAAACTCATCGAACAGCAAGGCGCGCTGCAGGAAAAAATTGATGCCGCGAATGCCTGGGAGCTCGACCGCGAAATTGAAGTGGCGATGGAGGCGCTGCGCTGCCCGCCGGGTGGGGCGGAGGTGAAACATCTTTCCGGCGGTGAGAAGCGGCGCGTGGCGCTCGCCCGCCTGCTGCTTGAAAAACCGGATATGCTGCTGCTCGACGAACCCACCAACCATCTCGATGCAGAATCGGTGGCCTGGCTTGAGCATTATTTAAAAAATTACCCCGGCACCGTGGTGATGGTGACGCATGATCGTTATTTCCTCGATAATATCACGGGCTGGACACTCGAGCTGGATCGCGGTCAGGGGCGGCCATATGAGGGGAATTATTCGAGCTGGCTGGCGCAGAAGCAGAAGCAGCTGCAGCAGGAGGAAAAAGAAGAATCCGCCCGGCAGAAAGCCATTGCAGATGAGCTCGAATGGGTGCGCAGTTCGCCCAAGGCGCGTCAGGCCAAATCCAAAGCGCGGCTTAAGGCGTATGATGAAATGGTGGCGCAGCAGGCCGAGCGCCGGTCGAGCGCGGCGCAGATTGTCATTCCCGCAGGCCCGCGCCTGGGCGATGTGGTGATTGAGGCCGAGCACCTGAATAAAGGCTTTGGCGAGCGCATGCTTATTGAGAATCTCTCTTTCCGCCTGCCCAAGGGGGGGATTGTTGGGGTCATTGGCCCGAACGGGGCGGGGAAAACCACCTTGTTCCGTATGATTACCGGCCAGGAAAAGCCCGATTCCGGAAGCTTCAAGGTTGGTGAAACGGTGAAGCTGGGATATGTGGATCAATCCCGCGATGCGCTCAGCGACAAAGCAACCGTATGGGAGGAAATCTCCGGCGGCGCGGAAGAAATTGAGCTTGGCAAAGTCAAAATGAAATCCCGCGCCTATTGCTCGGCATTCAATTTCAAAGGGCCCGATCAGCAGCGCCCCGTAGGGCAGCTTTCGGGCGGTGAGCGCAACCGGGTGCATCTGGCAAAAATGCTGAAAACCGGCGCGAATGTGCTGCTGCTGGATGAGCCGACCAATGATCTGGATGTGGAGACACTGCGCGCCCTTGAAGAAGCGCTGCTCGATTTTGCCGGCTGCGCCGTGATTATTTCTCACGACCGCTGGTTTTTAGACCGTATCGCCACCCATATTCTGGCCTTTGAGGGCGACAGCCATGTGGAATGGTTTGAGGGGAATTACGCCGAGTACGAGGCCGACCGGAAGAAGCGTCTGGGCACAGAAACCCTCATCCCCACCCGCATTAAATATAAGCCGTTTCACCTCTAGTTGTTCTGGCCACACGCACCTGATCATGGGCGGCGCTCAGGTATGTTGCTACTCGGCAGGCGCCGCCTCTACCAGCGTTGCCAGAGCGTGAAGCATCACCATATGCGCCTCCTGAATATGGGCGGTGATGACAGAAGGCACGGCAATCACCAGATCTGCCGACCGACTCTCTTTGCCCTTCTCGCCGGTGAAAAGCGCGGTATGCAGCCCACGCGCCTTGGCAACGCTCAGAGCTTTCAGGATATTCGGGCTTCTGCCGGAGGTGGAAAGGGCAATAAGCACATCGCCTTTATGCCCGAGCGCCTCAATCTGTCGGGCATAAATATCCTCAAAACTATAATCATTGCCCACGGCGGTTAAAATTCCGCTATCGGCCGAAAGGGCAATCGCAGGAAGCGCCGCCCGGTCATCCACAAACCGGCCGACAAATTCCCCGGCGATATGCATGGCATCGCACGCGCTGCCGCCATTGCCGCAGAAAAACACGCGCCCCTGCGCGCGAAATGTTGCCGCAACCAGATCAGCAAGCGCGGATAATGTCTGGCCATGCAGTTCGATCGCGCCCTCCACCGCCGCCAGATGATCGCGGCGGATGCGGGTGAGTAGTTCTGAAGCGTGCGTCATGCGTTCCTCAGGGCGGTGATGTGTCTGGCATAGTCGCGCGCTTCGCCCTGAAATACGGCCGAGCCGGCAACCAGCACATTGGCTCCCGCGCGCTTTACATCCGCAGCCGTGGTGGGGTTGATGCCGCCATCCACCTCCAGATCAATCTTCCGGCCGGAAGTGGCGATTTTCGCGCGTATCGCCTCAATTTTCCTCAGTTGTGAAGGCAGGAAGGCCTGGCCGCCAAACCCGGGATTGACCGTCATCACGAGGATGAGATCCACCGTATCCAGCACATAATCAAGCGCGCTTTCATGCGTGGCAGGGCAGATGGAAATGCCGGCTTTTTTGCCAAGGGTTTTAATCAGCTGCACGCTGCGGTCGGCATGGGGGCCGGCCTCGGCATGAATCGTGATAATATCTGCCCCCGCCTTGGCAAATTCAGGAATGAGCGGATCACACGGGGCAATCATGAGATGCACATCCAGCGGCAGTGGCGTATGCGGGCGCAGCGCCGCCACCACTGCGGGGCCAATCGTCAGGTTGGGCACAAAATGCCCATCCATCACATCCACATGCACATAATCCGCGCCTGCGGTGCTGATGGCGCGCACTTCCTCGCCCAGCCGGGCAAAGTCCGCCGATAGAATGGAAGGCGCGATTTTGAGGGTCATATGCTCTGGTTACCAGTGCGTACTCAGGGTGACAAGCGACAAGTGGCGGCTGATATTCTAGCCTGCCTCTGGCCATCTGCAGTGGCCGCTCGTAATATCCTCTGCTGTCAGGGCGGCAAGTGTCGCCTCACAGCGGCGAACATAAGCAAGCAATTGGGGCGGGGCGGCATCCGGCGCCGGCGCGGTACCGTAAAGGTTACGGATGAGGGCTGCGCCGAGCGCTTCATCTTCCGCACGGCTGGATTCATAGGCGGCGATACGGCCATAAAACGCATCCAGCATCACGCGGATGCGCTTGCCCACCCCCGGATCCGCCACCCCCATCTGGCGTAGATTCTGGTCCATATCGGCAAAGAAAAGATCGGTAATTTCAGCCGCACGTGCGGGGTGTTCTTTCAGCCGGTGAAGCAGTAAGAACAAATGCAGTACCAGCAGGTCAAACCGGCCATCCACCGTGTCGGGTATGCCCAGATTCTGGTAAAAAAAAGATTGTCGCGCAGCATGCACACAGCTGCTATAAAGAGCTGCCGCGCTGTGATCTCTTCGCGGGCGTAACCAGTTCCAGATGGCGAGACGATGTTTCATAGAATGCGTATTTCTATCAGTGTTTCTATTCTCTTCGCAAGCCTGCTTGCGGGTTGTTCGCCGATTGTGGAGAATCACGGCCATAACCTCAAGGATGCTGATTTCAGCCAGGTGGTGATTGGCCAGAGCCGCAAGGAAGATGTGCAGGCGCTGCTTGGCAGCCCGTCTGCCGCTGCAACATTTGGCGATGCCACCTGGTATTACATCGCCCTGCGCGAGGAGACGGTCGGGCCGAAAGAGCCGCAAGTCACGGAACAAAAAGTAATCGGCATACGGTTTGACAGTACCGATACGGTAGTGGAAATTCTGGATTACGCCACCAAGGATGGCAAGCCTGTGGTACTGGTAGAAAAAACCACGCCCGCGCAGGGCAAAACCCTCAGTTTCTTTGAGCAGCTTCTGGGGAATATCGGCCGCTTTAATACCCCAAGCCGTGGCCTGACACCCACGCCCGGATCAAGCCCGGGGCGGATTTAGGCAGGAATCATTATAGCTGAGAGTTGCCGGCCGTAATCCGGTTCTTTTGCCAGTGTTGCCCGGCGATAGCTGAAAAATTGCCGTATATCGCTGCGCGTATCCATCGCAAGATTGGTCACGTGCTGCACACCCACCGCCTGAAGCCGCGCTATCACATAGCCGGGCAGGTCAAAATAATGATGCTCGGGCGTAGCAGAAGCCACGAAAAACCGCGCCTGTTCAGCAGGCGTAAACCGGGCGATAAATTCCGGCCCCACCTCATAGCTTTTTTGTGCAATCGTGGGGCCGATTATGGCGTGAATCTCACCCGGGCGTGCTCCCA
>CANHAG010000127.1 GCA_947458525.1 Rhodospirillaceae bacterium
CATTCCGATGCGGAAAATCTTCTGGTTTCCCGCGGTAGTGCCCCGCCTCAGTCTGTGATTCAGGAATTATCGGGCATGGGTGAAGCTCTGGCGCAGGCGCTTCCGCCCAGCAGGAAATTCGACCCCTGGATATGGCGCGGCATCACCAGTCTGGTGGGGCAGAGCCTCACCCTCACCGCTGGTTTGCTGGCTGCAGAGAAGGGGTCCGATCGCAATGCGCTGTTTGGTTTTGCTGGCCTGAATCTCTTAGCAAATATCTGTAACATCACCTTCGGTGCGCAGGAAAAGCCCGATCCCGCGCAGTTGCGCCTGCTTAAGAAGAAAGTGAATCAGGATATTCTGGCCGCAGGCGGAAACCCATCCTCCCTGCCGGCGATTGATGATGCGCGCCTTGCCCTCCGCCCGCCGGAACCAAAAACATTCGGGCAACGCAGCTATGAATTTCTACAGAAATATTCGGTTAGTGGTGGTGAAATCGGTTTGCGTACCATCGGCGCGGCATGGCTTGCGTTTCCGCTGAAGCCAGAAAATAAAAGAAAAGACGGAGGTTTTCCTTTTGGTCGGAACCCCAATCCGGTGACGTTCTACGCAGGGCTGGCAACGTTTGCGGGAAAAGTTATTTCGCTCGCCTCGGTCGAGCCCGACCCCTACAGCGCCGAACCTCCGGGGCTGATCCGCCGGCTGCGCGAGCGCGTGACTTTCCCGCTCAGCTCCGTGGTGGAGGGCGTAGCTTCAGGCTTCATGACGCATGATCGGTTTACCAGACAGAAAATCATCTGGGGTGGAAAAACTATGCGCGATTATCCCGGTGCAATTGGGAATGCGGTATTTGTCGGCGGATATGGGATTCGCCTTGCGGCGCCTTACGGTTCACTTCAAGTACAAATTCCCGAACTCGCCGCCCATATGGCAGATTGTCTGGCCACCTTGCCGCCTGAGAAAATTCCCGGGCAACTGGCAGAGATGTGCCATCATCTCGCCAGACATTTTGAGGGCAAACAGGACGTATCGCTCGCTCAGATTTACACGCAGGCCACAAAAGAACTTGCGCGCCAGCATCATATCCATCTGCCGGCGGTTTCCGATACCCCCCGCCCCCGCACAAAACCGCTTCCCCTACCCACCGCCGGAACGCAGGTGAATGAGATCACGCATAAGGGGATTACGGAACCCCATGCCTCTCCAGTGATGCATCACAGCTAAAGCCTTCTCGCCTTCACCCAGCCTGATTATTTGGCCGCGGAACTGGTCGCTACGTTTATATGATACAGCTCTAGCGGGATTGACGCGGAATTACGCCGCGTGGGTCGCGAAAAATAAACAGCGTATCGCGCAGCGCCACGCCATATTCGGCGCCTTGCAACTGGATGCTGGTGAGATTGCCAGCGGCATCGCGCATGGTCAGCTGGCGCAGTGTGAGGGGGCTATCTGTGAATTCAAGGGTCAGGACGCCCTCTTTCTCGCGGCCTTTCTGGGCGAGGCTCGCGCGGATGACCCCGTTGCCGGATTCAAAATCAAGCAGCGCCGTCGCCTCACCCTCCAGACGGATATCAGGACGCGTCAGAAAGGCTGCCAGCGTATCATCCAGCGAGAGATAATTCACCTGCGCCAGCTCGCCGTCAAAATAGACAATATCTTCCCCGTCTGAAATCAGCAGCACTTGGCTTGGCAGTGCATACTCCCAGCGCATTTTGCCGGGCCGTTTCAGATAAAATCTGCCGGTGGAAATGCTGCCATCCGGCGCGATCTGGGTAAAGTCGGCCTCAATCGTGGTAAGGCTGGAAAGATACGCCTCCACCCGCGCAATATCTTTCGCGCGCGACTGAGCCGCCATCGCAAGAGAGGGTAATGCGAGCAGCAGCAGAACCACTAGCAGTGTTTTCATGTGCGTGGCATGCCATGCCCGCATGGCGGGTGCAACGGGAATATACAGAAAACGATGCAAAAGCGCATATCCTGTCACCGCTTCCTTATCCAATGATAACCGCGTTTAAGCTGGGCGAGGTACCAGCCTTCAGGGCGCAGAGTCATGACCTGAGTGCCGGAAATCATGTCGTGCCAGCCGCGTGATTGTTTATCGAACATAATCCAGAAAATACCGAGCATCAGGGGTGCGCAGGAGGGGATATAGGCAAGGTAGCGCAGCACCAGCCGCCATGCGGGCGGGAAGGTGACCCCGTCGCGCGTTGTCAGTTTCAACCCCAAAAGCCATTTGCCGGGGGTGGTTTTGAACAGCATCTGGCAGCCGAGAAACACCACCCCAATCAGAATGATCTGTAAGGTGAAATTAATCATCCACAGTGCCGCGAAGCCAGACCGCCAGGCGAAATCAAAAAATTCGCTGATGGTCTGCACCTTATAGAATTGTTCAATGGCCAGCGGGTCAATCTGCGCATATAGCCGGGCACTCATCTGCTGAAATGTTTCGTGGAACAGGCTGAAGATCACGGCCATATCAATGGCCGAGGCCATCATGCGTTCGTAAAAACTGCCGTATGGCGAAGGCGGGCGCTTCGGGCGCGGGCGAACCCGGGCTTTTTCCTCAAGCCAGTGTTTGATTTTTTCTAGATCCATGACGTATCCCACGAGGTTTCCCGCCACGAGGCCGCGCGCGGCAATGTCACCAGATGCGCGTGTTTGTCGATAAATTCGGCCAGCGCCGCGCGGGTTTCCTGCAACCCTACCGAATCCTTCTCCGATTCGCTGACGACCACCGCATGCAGCGGAATCTTGCGCGCTTTCAGTACCGCAAGGGCGGTAAGCGTATGGCTTAAACTGCCCAGATACGACCCCACCACTAAAATCACCGGCCAGTCAAGTGCGGCCATCCAGTCAAGCACCGTGACCTTGCCATGAAGCGGCACCATTACCCCGCCTACGCCTTCCACCAACCCTTCGGGAATTTTTCTGCACCAGCCCGTCACCGCGTCAACATCAAGCGTTTTTCCTTCTGCTGCTGCCGCCATGCTGGGGGCAAGTGGCGCGGCAAACCGCCAGGGCGATATTTTTTCGATAGTCTCAGGCGTGATTGGCAGGCGCTGGGCTGCAAGCAGCTGCCCGGTATCGCTCTCTATGGCGGTTTCCATGGTGAAGCCGGAGATCACCGGTTTATAGGCCGGGCACTGTTTCAGATGCGCCAGCGCGGCCGTGACAAAGGTCTTGCCGATGCCGGTACCGGTTGAGGTGACAAAATAGCGCGTCATGGTTTTTCCAGCACGAGGGTGACTACGTCCCACGTCACGGGCAGGCCAAACGGGTGGGCATAGAGCCCCTCATAGGTTGTGATCATTTTCCCAAAGCGCCTGAGGCCGGAAAGATGCCGCGCGCGCGATTCGTTTTTATTGCCAGCACCGATGCGTTTGATCTTCAGCATCAGGTCTTCCACCTTGGCGACATATTCGGTGGTAAGCGATTTCTGCGCAGCCAGTACGTGCCAGCCCGCCTCGCGCGCGGCGGCCGTGTAAAAACGCATGCCCGGCATCGCAAGAATACTTTCCGGCATTCCGGCTTTTATCATCGCATCGCGCAGTTCCTTTAGTGTGTCCGCGCCAAAACAGGTCATCACCGCCCGCCCGCCGGGGCGGATGACGCGCAAGGTCTCGGCCAGAGCGCGCTTCTTATCCCCCACCCATTGCAGGCACAAGGCAGAGAACACGCTATCAAACGCTTCAGCCGCAAAAGGCAGCGACGTGACATCCGCCACCGTTACCGGCACGTGCTGGCGTGCAATTTTCGCCATACCATGGGCAAGATCAACACCGTGAATTTGCCAGTTCGCATGGCACTTTTTTACCTCTTTTGCGAACTGGCCGGTGCCGCACCCCACATCCAGCACGCGCGACTGGTGGGGGAAATAGCGCCCCGCATACATCAGCGCGCGCAACAGCAGCTCGCTTTGCAGCGCCGCATGCGTGTCGTAATGCTCTGCGGCACGATCAAAATCCTCAGCAACACGGCGATGTTCAATAGACATGGTGGGTATGAATCCGTTCGTGAAATGTCACCGGATCATGCAGATGCGGTGCATGGCCAGCACCCGGCCATAGTTCCAGTCTGGCATGGGGCAGGGCATTTGCCAAATAATTTGACTGGGCGCAGGGCACAATCGCATCATTTTCGCCGTGAATAAGTAAGGTAGGCGGCAAGGCAGAAAAATCACTCCCATGAAGGCTTGCGCGCCCAAGCGCATCCAGCCAGGGCAGCCAGCGCGGCGTATGTTCAATCGCGGGGTGGTGACCAAGCGCCGCCATCACCCGCGCATGGTGCTTATCGCCCTTGGCAATCAGGGCATGAAAGCGGGTTTTGCTGCGGGTGGGGTGCTGGGCGTAATTCGCGCGGAACTGGGCAAAGGTGACGGGGTCCATCGCCTCTTTCACCTTCGCATCGGCCACGAACTGGTAGGGCGCGGCAATCAGCGTCAGGCGCCTGGGTTTGAGGATGCCTGCCAGAATCGCCAGCAGCGCCAGCTGCCCACCCATTGACCAGGCCACCACATGCGGCACCTGCGCAAAATCCGCAAGACCCGTGAAGCTCGCCTGCGCATCCGGATAATCGCTGTAATCAAACACCTCCGCCCCCGGCAGATGCCGGGCAAGTGCATCACTGGGCTGTGTCCAGCCACTAAGGGTAAGGGTATGCATAGATCAGCTGTCCACTATCCTCATGCCTCCCCATCCGGCGGAGGAGCGAAGGGGTCGCGCACCCCCTTCTTTCCCGGCAGCTGAGTGAGATCAAGCGTTTCCGGATTACCCTTGAACACACGTTCAGCAGTCACCATGCCGAGGCTGGGCGGGATGTTGCATTTGGCCAAGCCAACCACTGTGTGTGGCCCCTCGCGCAGCATGCCGATGACCACGCGCGGGCGGTCGATGAAGACCTGCGAGCCGCGCAAATCATCCAGCACTTCGCGGATAGTTCCCGGTCGTGCTCCCTTGCGCAGGTGGTGCACCACAATCACCGCGGCATTTTTTTCATGGGCAAATTTCTCTATCGCTTCAAAAAATTCACTCACCACGGCGGCGTCATCTTCATCACCGTTCAGATATTTCCGCGCGGGGTCAATCACCAGTAGCGGCACATTCGGCATGGTGCGCAACCGGTCGAGAAAGGCAGCAAACGTGATTTTTTCGCCCGTGGCCGACACGAA
>CANHAG010000128.1 GCA_947458525.1 Rhodospirillaceae bacterium
AGACAGCCGCCCCGAGCATGGTGGGAATGGCGAGGAAAAACGAAAACTCCGCCGCCGCGCGCCGCTCCATACCGATCAGCAGCGCCCCCATGATGGTAGCGCCCGAGCGTGAGACGCCCGGAATCATGGCGAGGCATTGAAAAAACCCCACCGCCAGCGCCCGCCGCCAGCCCATCGCTTCGGTGAGCGGAATGGTGGGGGTGGGTTTATATTTCTCAACCAGCAGAATCGCAAACCCGCCGGTAATCAGCGCGACCGAAACCACGAGGGGGCTGAATAATACTTCCTTGATGAAATCCCGCGCGAGTACGCCGATCATGGCCGCAGGTAAAAAGGCAAGCAGGATATTGCGGATGAACGCCCAATCCTCCCGCCGCCCGGCAAGCGCGCCACGCGCAACAGCCCAGAGCTTGGCGAAATAAAGCCAGATGACAGCAAGAATCGCCCCGAACTGAATAACGATTTCAAACACCCGTCCGGGCGGGGCTTGAAACCCCAGGAGATCCACCGCTAAAATCAGATGCCCGGTGGAGGAGACGGGCAGAAACTCCGTCAGCCCTTCAAGAATACCCAGTAATGCGGCGGTGAAAAATTCCATGGGGGTTCGGGGGTCAGGTTTCAGGGGTCAGGTTTCAGGGAACTAAGAAGAAGGTTTCAGGGGTCGGGTTTAAGGTTTCGGGGAAGAAGAATTCAGTGCCACACTTCTACCTTATCCCTGAAACCTGACCGCTGAAACCCGAAACCTGACCCCTGAAACCTGAAACCCGGAACCTGCTCTACTCCACCTTCGACCAGATGCGTTTCTTGGCGACATAAAAAAATCCAGTCATGATCAGCAGGAAAATCATCACGCGGATGCCCATACGCTTGCGGGTTTCCATCTCAGGCTCTGCCGCCCATTGCAGGAAATTCACCACATCCCGCGCCATTTGATCTACCGTTGCCTCCGTGCCATCCTGATAGGTGACACCGTCTGGCCTGAGTGGCGCCGCCATGGCAATCAGCCCGCCGGGAAAGTAAGGGTTATAATGCAGACGCTCGGGCACCACCATGCCTTCAGGCGCCGGATAATACCCGGTAAGCAGGGAATAAAGGTAATTCGCACCATCCGGCCGCGCCTTGATCATCAGGCTTAAATCCGGCGGATAGGCACCACCCTGTGCAGCGCGCGCCGCTGCCGCGTTAGGGTAGGGCGAAGGGAACCGGTCAGACGGGCGGCCGGGGCGGTCAAACATGTCACCAAAATCATCCGGCCCGTCTTTGATGGTATATTCCGCCGCCAATGCTTTCACTTCGGCTTCAGAAAAACCCACATCCGTAAGGGTGCGGAAGGCTACGCGGTGAATGCCGTGGCAGGCGGCGCATACTTCGCGGTACACCTGTAAGCCGCGCTGAATGGCGGGGCGGTCAAACTTCCCGAAGACCCCATCAAACGACCAATCCACCTGCCGGTTGGGAGTCGCGGCGCCGGTGGCGGCGAGCGCTAACGCGGGCGCCAGTATCAGTGCCGTAAGTGAGGGAAGAAACACACGCATGGCAGGGCTCCTAGTTTTTCAGCACCGCTGCGCTGATGGACTCAGGCAGGGCAAGGGGTTTTTCAATGCGGCCCAGAAGCGGCATGATGATGAGGAAGAAGGCAAAGTAAATCGCCGTGCAGATAAGGGAAAAGACAACATAAATCCCTTCCGCTGGTTTGGAGCCAAGATAGCCGAGAATGACCGCATTCACCGCGAACATCCAGTAAAACCAGCGGTAAAGCGGGCGGAAGGAAGCGCTGCGCACCGGCGAAGTATCAAGCCAGGGCAGGAAAAACAGCACGATGATCGCACCGAACATGGCGAGCACGCCTGCGAGCTTTGCCTCAATCACAAACCCGGCAAGGCCAATGAGCAGCAGGAACCCACCCATCCCCAGCATGACAAGGAACCACTGCATGCGCCCCGCAGCGCCCTCGGCACAAGCAGGCTTCACGGCGGCAAGGAAATTACCCACACTGCACTCGCCCGCTTTTTTCAGCTTCCATTTGAGGAAGCCCGCGTAAGCAAGTGGCAGCACGGCAATCACCCAGAAGGGAACATCGAACACAAAGGCGCGCAGAATGGCATAAAATGGCAGGAAATACCATTCGGGCACGATATGCATCGGGGTGACGAGCGGGTTGGCCTCGATATAATTATCGGGGTGGCCAAGATAGTTCGGCGCGAAGAAAATAAAGGCGGCATAGACAAGGAAAAACACACCGAACCCGAAGAAATCCTTCACCGTGTAGTAAGGGTGAAAGGGGATTTTATCTTTGGGGGATTTTGCATCAATCCCCAGCGGATTGTTCGACCCATGCGTATGCAGCGCGATGAGGTGTAAGAACACCACCCCCACAATCAGAAATGGCAGCAGGTAATGCAGCACGAAAAACCGGTTGAGCGTTGGGCTATCGACCGAAAACCCACCCCAGAGCCAGGTGACGATGGGGTCGCCAATGAGCGGGAAGGCCGAGAATAAATTGGTGATAACGGTTGCACCCCAGAAACTCATCTGCCCCCAGGGAAGCACATAGCCCATGAACGCAGTCGCCATCATGAGCAGCAGAATAATGACGCCAAGCCACCAGAGCACCTCGCGCGGGGCTTTGTAGGAACCATAATAAAGCCCGCGGAAAATATGGATATAGACGACGATGAAGAACATCGACGCGCCCACCGCATGCATGTAGCGCAGCAGCCAGCCATAATTGACGTTGCGCATGATATGTTCAACAGAATCAAACGCCCCCGCCGCCGTAGGGTTATAATGCATGGCCAGCATGATGCCGGTCAGGATCTGAATGACAAGGCAGATGCCCGCGATGGAGCCGAAATTCCACCAGTAATTGAGGTTGCGCGGGGTGGGATAATCAACCAGCGCCGACTTCGCGCCCGAAAAAATGGGCAGGCGGTAATCGATCCAGCCTGCAATGCCGGGTTGCTGCTCTTTCGGTGCGTGGGCCATAACTGCTCCTAGCCGATTTTCACTTTGGTTTCTGAGATAAATTCATAAGGCGGGATGACAAGATTGGTGGGTGCCGGGCCTTTGCGGATGCGCCCTGCCGTATCATAATACGACCCATGGCACGGGCAGAACCAGCCGCGATATTCGCCGGCCTGATTCCCCAGCGGCACACAGCCAAGATGGGTACAGATTCCCACCATCACCAGCCATTGCTTCTTGTCTTTTTTCACCCGCTCCGCATCTGTTTGCGGGTCGCGCAGTTCGCTCAGCGGCACGGCCTCAGCCTCGGCGATATTTTCCGCCGTGCGGTGGCGGATGAAGACCGGCTTGCCACGCCACATCACCTTGATTTCCTGCCCCTCAGCAATGGGGGAAAGATCCACCTCGGTGGATGAAAGCGCCAGCACATCTGCCGAAGGGTTCATGCTGTTGACAAACGGCCAGATGACCGCCGCCGCCCCAAGTGCGCCCATGGCCTGTGCGGTGAGGATGATAAAATCCCGGCGGGTGCCGTCTTCCTGAGGCTGTTCGGTGCTCATACGGTTCGTCCTTCGCGATTGCGAGTCATCGGATATTTCACCGGGTGCTACTGAATGTGCGCCAGACTGTCAAGGATACAGCGCAGCGCATTGACTTAAATCACATCTTTGCGTTAGGGCTGTGGCCGCATGCTCCAGATCGTACTTTACCAGCCCGACATCCCGCGCATACCCCATAGCCTCACGCAGCGGTGAGGATGGGCGAACACCCTAACGTGACCTGAACCCGCCATTAGGAAGAGAGGGCAAATCTGGAGGCTCTGAAGGGTTAGTAATGTCAGTAATAGGCTTTGTTGGATCTACCAGACGAAACGGACTGGGCGGAGTTCCAGCAGCACTTGGTGGCGCGGCTTGGAATTCCCGTCTCGCTTTTTCTAAGCGCACTTGTTCTTCGCGGACGAACGTTGGAAAATTGCGATCATCACCATTTAGCAACGCCTGTGCATAATTTGACAAAATACTGCCGTTGCCCGCTGCAATAGCGGCGTTCATTTCTCTAACGAGAACAGTCCCCATTGTTCTACCATCGTTAGTAATTTGAATCGTTGCATCTTGCAGATCGGGCCGAGAAAGGGTTTCATATCCGAATGGTAAAGTACGATGCACATCCCCACGGTCAGAACTAATCGAAACGGATGTGTCTCCCGGGCCTGTGGCCATAGAAACACTATAACCTCCAGTCGATCCCGGGGTCGGGGTCACATCCAAGACAATGTTTGTCATTACACACTCCTCAGCTTAAAGTTATAAGCTTATATTAACTATAAATTATTAAATAAAAATAAATCTTTCTTTAAAAAAGAGTTAACGAAACACTCTTTTTTATCTACGAAAAATTTAAGTTAAGGTAGGGTCCGGAAGGATTAACCAGAAAATCCTGGTTGCCATGTACTGGTATGGTATGAAATGCACGAAACCATGGAGTCCGAGATTTTGCGTGAGAAGCAAATCAAGGGCGGATCACGCAAAAAGAAGCTGGCACTCATTGAAGGCTTGAATCCTGAATGGAACGACCTATCAACAGAGTTATTTTAGTTTTATACCTAGGCTGGATTGCTTCGCTGCGCTCGCAATGACGACCTTAAACGTCATTGCCCCCTCATTTCGTCATTGCGAGGCCTTCAGGCCGAAGCAATCCAGCATCAAAATCAAAATAAATCTCCATGAAACAACCCGCAGTTTACATGATGGCGAGCGGTAGAAACGGCACGATTTATATCGGCGTCACCTCTAATCTTGTGCGGCGGCATTATGAACATACCCACCGCCTCGTCCCCGGGTTCACCAAAAAATATGATTGCCATGTACTGGTATGGTATGAAATGCACGAAACCATGGAGTCCGCGATTTTGCGTGAGAAGCAAATCAAGGGCGGATCACGCAAAAAGAAGCTGGCACTCATTGAAGGCTTGAATCCTGAATGGAACGACCTATCAACAGAGTTATTTTAGTTTTATACCTAGGTGTTTAGTCCCACTTTGTGATGGTGTAGCGTATTCTGCACTGCCAACAAAGGAGGAATTATGGGACAAGTATTACACGGGAGCGCCGCAACGACAGCGGCAGTGCGTCGAGCGATACAACATAGTCAAGAGAGCCTGAATCGGC
>CANHAG010000129.1 GCA_947458525.1 Rhodospirillaceae bacterium
CACCGCGTCATATGCAAGGCTTGAAAGCCGTGGCGGCTGATAGCGATAGACGGTGCGGAACCGCGTTTCATAGGCGTTTGTCAGATGTGGCGGCGAGGTGGCAAACCACGCGCCTTCAAGATTCACACGGGTGATGAGCAGCACATCGTCCCACAGCCCGGTGCCCAGCAGCTGAATGCCACGGTTGCGCAAACCCCGCGCCTCAAGCGTGCGCAGAATAGTATCAAGCGGCGGCCCGGCTTCGGGTAAGAAAAGACTGTCAAACGCAGCAGGTTCACCGGGCGGAATCAGCGTTTGCATGGCCACATCCAGCCCCACCCCTTGAGGGGAGAAACGTGCCTCCCGCACCAGCACCGCGCCGGACTCAGTAATCTGCTGCCGCGCGGCCTCCATCACCGTCTGGCCATAGGGGTTATTGGGGGTGAGCGCTGCCAGCTGCACCCTGCCTTGCGAGGTGGCAAATTCCACCACCCGGCGGGTCTGGGCTTCGGGCGAGAAGCCGAAAATATACACACCCGGCGCCGCCACGCCCGGGCTGTTGGAAAAGCTGATAACAGGCACACCCGCCGCGCGCGCAGGGATGGCGACGGCGGCGGTTGCATCGCTGAAAACGGGGCCGATTAACATCACCGATCCATCCGCGATTGCCTGCTCTGCCGCCTCGCGCGCCTGTTCGGGTGTATCGCCCGCATCATAGGTTTTAAGCTCGACGCGGACGCGGTTCTGCTCCGGCGTCAGGCTTGCATATTTATCGAAAAGCGACAAGGTGGCCGCATCCTGCAGCGCCCGGCCAAGATCTGAATTGCGGCCGGTAATCGGCAGCAGCAGCGCCACTTTCACCCGCTTATCCACCGGTATCTGACCCATCGCATCGGGTCTGGGTGCTTCAATCGTGACGGGCGCGGCAACCACCGGAGGGGTCGCGTAGGGAGAAGCATAGGAATCTTCTGCCATAGGCGGGGCGGGCTGGCGGGTGCAGGCCGCCATCAGCAGCACCAGCACCGGTAAAAGACACAACCGCCGGAAATTGGTAATCATGGGATGCGCATCCCTTCTTCTTATGGTACGAGGAAGCCATGTCTAGCAAAGCTGCAGCGAAAAGCAATGCGCCCGCCACGCTTTATGTGGTGGCCACGCCGATTGGTAATCTTGGTGATATGACGTTCCGCGCGGTGGAATGCCTGAAACAGGCCAGCCTCATCGCCTGCGAAGATACGCGCACCAGTCAGGTGCTGCTTGCCCATTACGGCATCGCCAGCCCGACCATCAGTTTCCATGAACATAACCGCGCGGCGCGGGTGCCCGAACTCATCGCAAGGCTCAAGGCGGGGGAGTCGGTGGCGCTTATCAGTGATGCGGGCACCCCGCTTGTGAGCGACCCCGGGGAGACACTGGTTAAAGCCGCGTGGGAGGCGGGCATCACGGTCACCCCCATTCCCGGTGCCAGCGCGGCCATCGCCGCGCTTTCGGCTGCGGGCATGGCAGCGGAGGGATTTTTCTTCGCCGGGTTTTTGCCCACCAAACCGGCGGAACGCCGGGCGCGGCTCAGCCTGATGCGCGCCCTGCCAGTGACGGTGATTCTTTACGAAGCCCCGCACCGCATTGCGGATACTCTGCGCGAGCTGGCCGCACTGCTGGGTGACCGCCCGGCTACCCTCGCCCGCGAGCTGACCAAGAAATTCGAGCAATTCCACCACGGCACGCTTCACACCCTCGCGCAGATGGTGGCAGCACAGCCGGTGAAAGGCGAGCTGGTGCTGCTGATTGCGCCTGCTGCCAGCGAGGCCGCACTGGCCGATGAGGCGCTGATTGACCAGATGATCACCGATGCCCTCCGCCGCCTGCCCAAAAGTGCGGCAGCGGCGGAAGTGGCGCGCGCCACCGGTCTGCCGCGCGAGGAAATTTATGCCCGCACCCTCACCCACCCGCGCCAGGCGTGAGCGCCAGCGCCGCTACCGCAAAGGCCAGCGCGGCGAAATGCTGGCCGCACTTTATCTGCGACTGCATGGCTGGCGGATTTTGGCGCGCCGCTATAAAACTCCCTGCGGCGAGATTGATCTTATCGCCACCCGCGGCAAGGTAATCGCGTTTATTGAAGTGAAGGCACGCAAGGAAAAGGACGCGGCGGCGGAATCCATCCACCGCCGCAACCAGCAACGTGTGATGCAGGCGGCACAGATATTCCTGCAACATCACCCGCGCTACGGCCAGAAGATGATACGATTCGACGCCTGCCTCATCCCGTGGTATGGATGGCCATACCATATTCCTGATGCATTTTCGTGAATGGGGATGCTATGACCACGCGCCTTTATGCTTTGATAATGTCTGCTCTTGTCCTCTCAGGCTGTGCCGCCGTGGCCACTACCGCTGCCACGGGGGTGGGCGTTGCCACCGCTCAGGATCGTTCTTACGGCGAAAGTGTGGATGATAATCTGATCTACGCGAAGCTGAATGAGAAATTCCTGAATGCGGATGTGAATGATCTGCTCGTGAATGTGACCGTCAATGTCCGCCATAAACGCGTGATGCTGACCGGTAATGTAGAGAAGGAAGAAACCGCAGCCCGCGCCGCCCAGCTTGCCTGGCAGGTGCAGAAGGTGGACGAAGTCATCAATGAAATCATCGTCGCGCCCGATACCAGCGCCTGGGATGTGGCAAATGACCTTGCAATCAAGAAAAATCTTGAGACCCGGCTGCTGCTTACCAAAGATGTCTGGGTGATCAATTACTCGATTGATGTGGTGAACGGCACTGTCTATCTGCTGGGCAACTGCTATACCGAGGCCGAGCGGGAGAAGGCATTAAGCGTGGCGCGCACTACTAGCGGCGTGAAGAAAGTAGTCAGCCATCTGCGCGTTGCAGGCGGCACTCCGCCGGGTTTGGGCGGGGCTTCAGATCAATGAGGAATGAATCATAGGGCTGACGAACAATGAACATGCAGCCTGAACCACATACCACGCGCTGCTGCGAATTGTCACAATTCTTTCATTTTACTTGCGCGGCCAGCGGGGGTATGAGGTCGCGCCATGAAACATAATGTTGTCGCATGGATTGTGATGGTGCTTGGGCTGGCGGGGCTTGCGGCTTACGTTGGGCCGAAATTCCTGAATGTCGGCCCGCCGGCACATGGGGTGGGGGAAGCGCTGATTGGCGGGGAGTTTACCCTCACCGACAGCAGCGGCGCGACCGTTACGAATGAGAGTTTCGCGGGCAAATACCGGCTGGTGTTTTTCGGCTTCACCCATTGTCCGGATGTCTGTCCTACCTCGCTGCTTGTCATGCAGCAGGCACTCACCGATCTGGGAGAGGAGGGAAAGGATATCGTTCCCATCTTCATTACGGTGGATCCTGCGCGTGATGACAGGGAAACAGTTGGGCGCTACGTGAAAAATTTCGGCGAGCGCATGGTAGGGCTGACTGGTACGCCAGAACAGATCCGCGAGGCGGCGGAGGCCTATAAAGTCTATTACCAGAAAGTCGAAGACAAGAATTCCGCGCTCGGTTATACGGTCGATCATTCCGGGTTTATCTATCTGATGGATCAGCGCGGGAAATATATCGCGCATTTCCCCCATACCATCAGCCAGAAAGATCTGGTACAAGGCATCCGCAAACATCTGGAGTAGTCTTATGCGTTCCTCTTTCCTCGCTATGACAGGTTTATTGGTATTTTCTGCTGTCGCACTCGCCCAGTCCCATACGGGCATCATGACGAGCGCAGGCTGGGCACCGGAAAGCCTCGCGGGGGCAAAGACCGGCATCGCCTATGCCACGGTGATGAATCATAGTGGCAAAACAGTCGAGATCACCGCGCTTTCCTCGCCGGTGGCAAGCACGGTCGAACTGCATGACCAGTCGCAAAAAGACGGGGTAGTGACTATGCGCCGGGTGGAAGTGCCGCGTCTTATCCCGGGTAAATCCATGAAACTCAAGCCCGGTGGGCGGCATTTCATGCTGATTGGGCTTAAAGAACCGCTGATAGAAGGCCAGACATTCCCGCTGACGATTACCTTTGATTCCGGTGAATCCGTGACCGCTGAAATCACGGTGAAGAAGGCGGGCTTGCAGCCGGCGGATGAATCGCCTAAGCTAGAGCATGACCACCACTAATCTACCCGTTTCTTCCGCCCATCGCGGGCTGATGTTTGTGCTTTCCTCGCCCTCGGGCGCGGGGAAAACCACACTCTCGCGCCGATTGCTGGAGGCGGATGAGAGGGTGACGCTTTCCGTTTCTGTCACCACCCGACCCATGCGGCCTGGCGAAAGAGAGGGGCGGGATTATTATTTCATTGATGACACCCGGTTTGCCACCATGGTCACAGGCGGCGAGCTGCTCGAACATGCCACCGTGTTCGGCCACCGCTATGGCACCCCGCGCCAGCATGTGATGCAGACGCTCGAAGCCGGGCGCGATGTATTATTTGATATTGACTGGCAGGGTACGCGCCAGCTGGCGGAATGTTGCCGGGGAGATCTGGTCAGCGTGTTCATCCTCCCCCCTTCGCTCACCGAGCTGGAACGCCGCCTGCGCCAGCGCGCGCAGGATACGGAGGAAGTCGTGCAAAAACGTATGGCGCGCGCGACCGATGAAATCAGCCACTGGCAGGAATATGATTACGTGATTGTGAATGATAATCTGGATGAGGCGCTCGTGCTCATCCGCAAAATTCTGGATGCGGAGCGGCTCAAACGCGCCCGCCAGCATTATCTGGATGGATTTGTCACTAAGCTTTGTGCGGGGCGCACGGCATCATAAGCGTGCAGCATTCCGGCGCGCGCGGAGCCACTGCCAGATCCCATATACCGCCACCGCCGCCCAGCACAGCTCAAGAATGAAGATGGGCAGATTCCAGTCATGGCTCAGGGAAATGATCAGAGCCATGGCGCCAAACAGATTGCACAGATGCAGCCGCAGCGTGCCGCTATGCCATTTGCCAAGGGAAGTCATGGCATAGGCAAGGGTGAAAAGCAGCGGCCCCACAAGGCCGATGGCATTGTAATAAAGATCACTCATCCAGACCCCGCAGGCGGTCACCGCCTTCTTTCGCGCCCGGCAGAAGGCCAGAGCGGGGCGCGCGGCGAAGGCGCCACAGCCCAAACAGACTGAAGATAATCCAGAGAATCTG
>CANHAG010000130.1 GCA_947458525.1 Rhodospirillaceae bacterium
GTCGGTGCTGTTTCGCGATCATGAAGGCGCGTTTCTGGTGGGTATCGTAGCGGGGGTGACCACGCGCAGTAATAAGGTTGGTTTCATCGGGGGTATGGATATTCCCATCATTCGCAACTTCGCCAAAGGCTATGTGCAAGGCGTGCGCTACGCCAACCCCAAGGCCGAGGTGATGGTGAAAATGCTGGGCACCACGCCCGAAGCATGGAGCGACCCGGAAGCCGCGGAAGATCTCGCGCTCAGCCAGTATGAAGCCGGGGCGGATGTGATTTTTGCTGCCGCTGGTGGCTCCAGCATTGGCGTATTACGCGCGGCCAAGCGTTCGGATAATTTTGCCATCGGGGTGGATATTAACCAAAACGCCCTGTTTCCCGGCCACGTGCTGACCTCCATGGTCAAGCGGGTGGATGTTGCGGTTTATAACGCCCTCAAGACTGCCCATGAGGGGAAATGGAGCCCCGGCATCAAATATCTCGGCCTGAAGGAAAACGCGCTTGATTACGCGGTGGATGAATATAACCGCCACCTCATGAATGAGGAATTGATTGATAAGGTGGCCACTGCCAGAGAGCGTATTGTAAACGGGCTGATTACGGTTGAGATTTATACGCCGAAATAAGAGTGATGCCCCTCACCCTTTCCACCCGGTCATTGTTGCTGCGACTGTTTCAGGCATCAGCTGCGCAAGATTCCCTTCGGGCGCTATGAGATAGCTGGCATGCATGCCGCAGGGCTGATAAGTGACCACATCCGTCGGCCCGAAAAGCCCGAGCGTGTGAATACCGGCGGCGGCGGCCATATGCATCAGGCCGGAGTCATTGCCGACAAACCCGCGCGCGCGGCGGAAACATGCGTAAAGCTCAAGTAACGACAACGCGCCATCCGTCGCATCAACAGGCTGATATTCCTTAAGTGCCTCAAGCAGGGGCATGGCGCGGCTGCGCTCATGCGGGGCGGTGACAATCATGGGGCGATAGCCAAGATAGACGCCCGCACATAACTGCCGCGCCAGAGTGATGAAATGCGCCACCGGCCATTCTTTCGGCGGCCAGTTGGCGCAAGGGGCAAATACCAGCACCCGCTCGCCATCGGGGATGATATGGCGCGCCCGCGCTTCATGCGTGGCGGATGTCCAGAGTACGGGCAAGGGCAGTTCCTGAAGTTTCATCTGCCTGGCAAACTGCTGCAATTTCGGCATGGGTTCCGCCATGCCACGAAAAATGTAGCGGCGGCGGGTGCGGCACAGATACGCAAGCGCCGAACCGCGCAGATCCCACACCGCATCCCAGCGCCTGCCACGCGCGATGTTCCAGATCTTAAGCCAGTGCCTCGCATAAGATTGTTTGGCCACATTATGCAGCGCCTCAAGTGGCGGATAGGCCTCATAGAGCGGGGCGGAATAGGGGCTTGCCACAATCGTCACCCGCGCGTCCGGCTGCATCTGCCGCAGATACTCGAGCAGGGAAGAGGCCAGCACCGCATCACCGATACGGGTAGGGGCAATGAACAACAGTTGCGGCGGCATTTGGTAAAAACTCGTGAAAAAATGGTGGGCTGGCTTTACATAAGAGCCCTTCACGCATAGAATCAAGCGATAAGGCAAACGAAAAACTGCAACGAAAGAGAAGATGCCGTGATTGAATTTGCCCAGCATGCGTTTCATGGATTTGATGCTTCGCTGAAGCGGCTCTTTGACCGGCTTCTGGCCATGGGCAGCAATGTGGAGGGGCTGCTTGCCCTCATGCCGGATGGAATTGAGGAAGCAGGAACCGAGACGCTGGAGCGCGCGCGCCAGCTTGATAAAAAAATCAATGAGGCCGAGATCGAAACGGATACGGCCGTGGCCGATATCGTGGCGCAATATACCACAGCGGGGGAGGATCTGCGGTTTATCCTCGGTTCCATCAAAGTCGCCGGGGCTATTGAACGCCTGGCTGACCGTATTAAAAACTGCATCAAGCGGCTCTCAAAAATGCCACATCCGCTGGATGGGGAGATTAAAACCGGCTTGATGCAAAGCATTGCGGCGCTTAAATCCATGCTGCCGCTTTGCCTTGCGCAGCTGACAGAATATGACACTGCGCGCAGTGCAAAAATTCTAGAGTATGGTGCCAATGTGCAGCGCAACTACCGGAAGGTATTGCTGCGGCTCAGCCATTTGGAACTATCGCCCGAGGCCATGCATCCGATGTTGCTGGTGGCGAAGAATATGGATCAGGCCTCCGACATGGCGATTGAGATCATGAAAATCGCCCACTACATCCATTTCGGCACAAAATACGAAAAACAGCAGGCCTGAGCGCCTTCTTGCAATAATCTTCACAAAACTGTCACACAAATCCCCGCCCTGTGTTGCTACACTGAGCATGGGTCATTATGGCAGAACCAGTTACAGCAATCAACGGAGCGCAGGGCACAGGCACTGCCCCGGCAACCCGTACCAGAATCCACTGGGGCAGAGTGGTGAAGGGCGTGGCCGCCATCACAGCCGTGGCGGTGGTGGCCGTGTGCGGCTACTTGTTTGCCAGCAGTTTTGTGACCACCCTGCTTGCCGGTAACGCCGGGCTGGCCAGCGCAGCCGCAACCACCGGCAACATGGCGGGGAGTTTTTTCAGCACAATTTCAGGGTGGATCACGGGAGGGCTCAGCGCCGCCGGGCAGTTTCTGGGCACATTCTTCACCACCTTGTTTCCAAGCCTTGCCACCACAACCGCTACTGCCCCCCCAGTCGACCCCGGCGCAGTCGGCAGTGCAGTGGGCACGGCAGTGGCTGGGGCGACAGCTGCCATAGGTGGTGTGCTTGCACTTCAAAAGACGGCCGATCCTTCAATCATACCGACCGATCAGATAACGGCCTATCAGGCGACCAAAACAGCCCTCAAATCCGCCGAGCTTGCGCACCATGCGGCTGAGCACAGCGGGCACCATGCGCAGCACGAGAGCCCCACCCAGAGGAACTGGGTCGAGCGCTCGGGCAGCCGCCACCGCCCGGCCGCCTCCTTTGCCGAGAAAATCGCGCAGGAGGAAGCCACCACTCTTAAGCGTTAAATAATTGAGGGCGCCCTGCTCTTCTGCGCACGGTGTCTCAGCTTGAGCTTCCTTTCTCACCTTGTCATGCCAGCGCAAGCTGGCTTCCATACTTCGAGGATGCCACAGCACTATAGTATTCTGGAATTACGTTTGCCAGGTTTCTGGACGCGAAGCCCCCTCACCCTGACCCTCTCCCGTGAATGGGAGAGGGGACGCAAGGCGCGCCGCTTTCACCTCTCCCGCCTGCGGGAGAGGTCGGCCAGACGCTTCCTAAAGAAGCGGCGGGGCGGGTGAGGGGCAAACCAAATTGGAAAAAACCATATTTAACCGCAACGTCTAAAAAAAACTGAAACCGTAACAAAATCTTAACAATTATGCGGTAAAAGGGAATGTATGGGTAAAAATATATAAGTGATTTTTTAGGAGGATTTTATGAGTACAGTAAGAGACAATGTGGAAAGACTCAATGTTGAAAAACTCAACGACGCGTCACAGCTCTATTTTAATGCCACGCGCGCGCTGGCACTGGCAACCGAGCCCTTTGCACCGGCTGGTCCTTTGCATAGGATCCCGGAACAACAGGCTAATAGACAAAGGGATCATTTTAATAATTTTATTAAAGACTTCATTGAAAAATTACCTAAACTTGCAACAGGGGACACTCTCGATTTGTCGCGTTTGTCATTACCACAAGGCGCTGATCGTGAAGCACTGACAAATCTTGCAAGAGAATACAGGTTGGCGGAGAGAGAATTTCTTCGTGTTTCCAGAGATCTTGAGCAGTAGTATCGTAGTGGCAGTGATAATCGTACCATGAGGGAATCTATCGGTTCTGGTTGGTCAACTCGTGAAGCTCTTTTTAACACCGCTGTGGAATCTAGAAAGACTGAGGATCCGAATGATAGCTATCAAAAGGCGCTTCGTGAATCTGCCAATTTGATTGATGGAACTTTGAATTCATTAAGAACATCAATTGACACCACCCCGCCTAGGGCTTTGACTGTTGCTGCTCCCGCTACTCGTGCTGCTACGGCTCCTGCTCCGACTACTGAGCCGACTCCGCCCCCGGCTGCTACGGCTCCTGCTCCGGCTACTGCTGCTCCGACTACCGAGCCGACTCCGCCCCCGGCTGCTACGGCTCCTGCTCCGGCTGCTGCTGCTCCAGCTGCTCCTGCTGCTCCTGCTCCGGCCACTCAGCCTCTTCCCATTGATAAAATCGCGGAGGTAGTGAACACCCGCAATGGGCGGATTGATGTAGCGGCCGACACGCCTCGGCATGATGAGGCACGCCGCCAAATTGCCGCTATATTGAATCGTAGTAGAGAGGACGGAAATAGGATTCAGGTGCCAGAAGAGGGGCAACCATTTACCCCAGAACAACGCCAGGCGCTTAATAGAGCCCTCAGAGAATTTCAAACTGCGCAACGAATCGGGGTGGATGGGGTTGTTGGGCGTGAAACCCTGAATGCATTGGCACGAGCAGCCGAGGTAGAAAATGCCATTGATACCGCCGCTCTCAGCCGGGTCACGAGAGGCTTGCCCCCAGGTCAAGGCCAGGTACCGCGGGATATTAATCTTAACCGTCTAGGCCAAAATGTGACAGATACTCGCATTGTAGATGCTCTGAAAGCTGCTAATAGCGTGGTGAACCGGTTGTCGGTAAGTGCAGGCCTTAGCGATATAAGTCGTGATGATACACTCACCGTAGAAGAGATAAAGGCCTTCCAGAGAGCCTATGGTCTGCGTGATGATGGGGTGATTGGTGGGCGAACAACCAGAGCGCTGGAAGCCGCCGCCGCTCTTATGAATAACGGTGTTGAGCCCACGCGTCAGAAAGTTGATCAAGCACTCTCCGCACCGCCTGCAACGCCGGCAAGGACTCCTGCGCCGACGGAGCGGAGTTAGGGTTAATAACCAGCTATTCCCGCTCCCTATTCCCTCCCCCTGCCCCCTCCCGCCTGCGGGAGGGGAGTCTATGGGCTACCATTCCCGCCCTTATCCCTCCCCCCGCAGGGGGGAGGTTAGGAGGGGGGCATTGTGGGCAATACAGCGCCTAATA
>CANHAG010000131.1 GCA_947458525.1 Rhodospirillaceae bacterium
CCGCGTAAGGAGCTTACCGCCACCCTCACACGCAAGGACGGGTCAAAAGAGACGATCCGCCTCATTTGCCGAATTGATACGCTTGATGAACTTGAGTATTATCGCCATGGCGGCATTTTGCATTATGTGATGCGGCAGATTATGAATGACGGAAAACCCAGCCGAAAAGCGGCATAGGGGTTGACCGTTGACAGTTGACCGTTAACGGTGAACGGTGAACGGTGAACGGTGAACGAATAAAAAGGAGCAACGCACATGGTAAATCCCCCGAATACTCCTCCGGCGCAGGCAGGTGGCGATCCGTATGATCCCGATGCGCTGTCGCGCGTGATCATGCTGCTTTACGGCAAGATGGATCATGGCGGCCCCTTCTGGTGCTATGTCGCGGTGAAGCCCTCGCAGTTTGAGGCGTTCAAGGCAGCCGAAAAAGCCGGACAGATCGATCTTTATAATTTCGAGCCGTTTGGGGAAGTGATTGTCTCTGCCGAAGGCCAGACGCCGCCCGAGGAAGTCACCGCCAAAGTGGCCGAGATGTATGGGGCTGACCCTTCCACCTTCTTCCAGCCCATTGACCCGATTGCCGAAATCGGCCGAAAGATCGAGGCGCTCAAGAAGCAGGACTCCGAGAGCCAGTAGCGCAATTTCGAGTTATAGTTATTTGCATAAATAATTACACATCATTATTTATGCGTCTCGCTCACGGAGTTTACCCCCGCGCAGGCGGGGGCGGCGAAAAAACCGCCGCTTACGGCGGACGGTTGTGATACTCACTGGTGCAATACATTGCTCACGTGAGTATAATCCTGCACATTTTTTGCATCGCGACGATTCGTTGGCACGCTGATTACCTTCTCCCCGCTCGCTGCCCGTCCCCCATGGCTACCCGTCCCCCGCTGGCGGGGGACCGAATCCGTCCTTTACGGATTCGAGGGGGTGTAAGGCGCCAGCCACCCCACATAACACCCCCGCAAATTCGCAAAGAGCGAATTTGACCCCCCCGCGAGCGGGGGGTGGAAGACAGACTAATCCGCCCATGCTTCGATGCGGCTGAGAACAGCGTAAGGGCCGGAATCATCCGGCAGAAAATGCCTTGATGGCCTCGGCAATCTTCGCGCTGGCATCGCCTGTGCCATATTCAGAAATCTCGCGCCTTGGCTGATATTCCGTCACATTCCACAGGCGGTTCCAGCCGGCCTCTACCGTTTCCACCCATTCGGTTTCTTCGCGCAGCGTCACACATGGCACGCGGTGGAAATAGGCTTCTTTCTGTAAGCCGCCAGAATCGGTGAAAACAGCGTTCGCGTGATTAAGCAGCCACGCCATATCAAGATAGCCCAGCGGCTCAATGAGGGTGAGATGTTTCGGCGGGCGTGGCAAAGCGGCAATCATTTTGCGCGTGCGCGGATGTACCGGCATGATAATCGGCTGCACTTCACCTTGCGATTCTAGCCACGCTATGAGCCGCGCAAAGCGCGCCGCATCATCAGTATTTTCCGCGCGGTGCAAGGTGGCCACTGCATAGGTTTTTGGCGCAAGACCAAGCTCAGCAAGGATGCTCGATTCTTTTTCGGCACGTTTGACTGCATCAATGGTTGCATCCATCATCACATCCCCCACCTGCAGCACCCCTTGGTGGATATTTTCGCGCGCCAGATGTTCCACCGCCGTAGCCGTGGGGCAGAAAAGCAGGTCGCTCAACTGGTCGGTAAGGATACGGTTGATTTCCTCCGGCATGGCGCGGTTGAAGGAGCGCAGACCCGCCTCCACATGCGCCACAGGAATATGAAGCTTAGCCGCCGCCAGCGCCCCGGCAAGGGTGGAGTTGGTGTCGCCATAGACCAGCATCATGGCCGGTTTTTCCTTGAGCAGAACCCCCTCAATCGCTTCCAGCATGCGCCCGGTCATGGCGCCGTGGCCAAGGCTGTTAATATCGAGCTGATAGGCGGGTGCGGGAATATCCAGCTCGCGGAAAAACAGCGCCGACATGTTATCGTCAAAATGCTGGCCGGTATGCACAAGGATTTCCCTGATTCCCGCCGCCTTAAGCGCCTTACTGACGGGTGCGGCCTTGATGAATTGCGGCCGCGCACCCACGACGGTGACGATGGTAGTATCCTGTGCCGCGGGTTTCATCACGCCGCCGCCAGCGCTTCATAAGCGGCCAGCACTTCATCTACCGTGCCGAGCATTCGTACCTCACCCTTTTCAAGCAGCAGGGCTTTGTTGCATAAATCGCGCACAATATCAGGCGAATGTGAGGCCATGACCATGATGCGCGCCTTGTCATAAAGCTGATGCGCGCGCTCGGTGGCTTTCTTGATGAAATGCGCGTCGCCGGCGCCGAGGGCTTCATAAAGAATCAGAATTTCATGGGGAAAGGAGGTGGTCACCGCAAAAGCGAGGCGGACTTTCATCCCGTCCGAATACATGCGCACGGGCAAATCGAGAAACTCGCCCAGTTCGCAGAATTCCTCCACTTCCGGGGTGATACGGGCGATGGTTTTGCGGCTCATGCCCAGAATCAACCCCATGCCAAGAATGTTATCGTATCCGGTTTTTTCAGGATCCAGCCCATTCGATAAATTGAACAATACCGATAATTCACCCTTCACCCGCATATGGCCGGAAGCAACAGGTAAAAACCCTGCGAGCGTTTTAAGCAGTGTTGATTTCCCCGCCCCGTTATGGCCGATAAGTGCCATCCGATCACCATCTTCAAGCGTAAAGGAGACGTTATTCAGTGCGCGTACAAAAGAAACTTTACCTGAATCCTGAAAAATACGCCCGCCCGTGGCGAGGTTGATGATGGAGTGGCGCACCTGCGTTGTTCGCACCGCATAAACCGGGTACTGCACACAGACATTTTCCAGATGAATTTTTGCCATTGGTTATACCCAGAAAATCACATGATAACGCACGCGCCGATAAATCAACAGGCCAAGCGTAAGGGTGACAAGCATGGTGCCGCCGGCCACAAGATAAGATAGGGTAGCGGGCACTTCGCCCATCAGCGGTGCGCGCACAATCTCAATCAGGTGGTAGAAGGGATTGGCATCCGCAATCCAGGTATATTTCTTGAGCATGTCGCGCTGCCAGGCAATCGGCGTCATCAGCGGCATGAGCTGGCACATCACACCGGCAATGGGCAGAATATCACGGTAACGTGTATTGATCAGCCCCATCATCAGCACAATTCCCAGTGACGTGCCCACATGAATCAGGAGTGCGGGAATCGCCAGCAGCGCCAGCAGACCCGGCGGGTGGCCAAGCGCAATCATGAGCAGCAGGCACACCGCGAGATAATGGCCGTAAAGAATGATATAACGCACCATCGCGCGCAGGGGGTGAAACAGCAGCGGCAGCCGGGTGGAGTTGATGAGGGGTGCCGCATTCACGAACACATTTGCACCATCAAGAATCGAGAGGGAAAAAAACGTCCACACAAACATGCCGGCCGCCGTACGCGGTAAGAAATCGCCAATACTCTGGCCGAAGAGTGAGGCCATGACGAGTGCCATAGCAAAAATCCAGGCACAGGTGCTGAAGGTCAGCCAGATGGGGCCAAGAAAGGTGCGTTTATACTGCATGCGCACATCGTCCCAGCCGAAATAAAGCAGGGCGTCGTGCTGCGCGAACGCTGCCTTGAAATCCTGTGAGATAGTTGATGATGCCATATGCGCCATGTTTTTGAGTTGCCCTCTTAATCTATCTGCTTGCGGATTGGCAATAGAAATGCTGTATCAGCCAGCTATGTGCGGCATTGCGGGAATGATTGAGAAACGGGCTGGCGTAGTAGAATCCGCGCGCCTTCAGGCCATGACCGATTCTGTCGCCCACCGGGGGCCGGATGGGCAGGGAATCGCTATCTTCGGCGCGGTCGGGTTTGGCCACCGGCGGCTGGCGATTCTGGATCTGTCAGCAGAGGGCGCTCAGCCCATGACTTACGGAGATACAGGCCTGACCATCATTCATAATGGGGAGATTTATAATTACCGCGAATTACGCCGGGAACTGGAATCGCTGGGCTACCGCTTCCGCTCTGAGACGGATACGGAGGTGATTCTTGCCGCATATGCGGCCTGGGCAGAGGAGTGTGTCACCCGCTTTAACGGCATGTGGGCATTTGCAATTCACGATGCGAAAAAAAACCGTGTCTTCTGCTCGCGTGACCGGTTTGGCGTCAAGCCGTTTTACTATCACGAAAACGCCGAGCGCCTGGTATTCGGTTCAGAAATTCGCCAGATTCTTCCCTTTCTTGCTGCCCGCCGCGCCCGGCAACAGGCACTGGAGACATTCATCATCACCAGCGGGAAGGATCTTAACGAATATACATTTTTTGAAGGCGTCAAGCGCCTGCTGGCAGGCCATTCACTTATATATGACCTTGCCACCCATCAGCACCGCATTACCCCGCACTATACGCTCCGCCGCGCCGCAGAAGCCCCGAAACTCAGCCGTGAGGAAGCGGCCGAAGCACTCTATACATTGCTTACTGATGCGGTGAAGCTTCGCCTGCGCTCGGATGTGACGGTCGGCACCTGCCTTTCCGGCGGGCTCGATAGCTCTTCGGTTGCTACCATTGCCGCCGGGCTTTCTTCCGCGAGCCCGTTTGCCGCGATTACGGCAGTGAGCGAACAGGAAAGCAATAACGAGGCAGGCTACGCCGCCGAAGTGGTGAAAAGCGCCGGGCTCAACTGGTTTCAAACCACACCCACCTATGCCGATTTTACAGATTCCCTGCCCGCCATCGTACGCGCGCAGGAAGAGCCCTTTGGCAGCGCCTCGATCGTGATGCAGTATTTCGTCATGAAAACCGCTCGTGCCAGCGGAATTCCAGTTCTGCTCGACGGTCAGGGCGGGGATGAATTACTGCTGGGCTACGAGCGGTACTATGCTACCTCACTGCTCACCATGGCAAGGCGGCGTGGCCTGCTTTCCGCACTTCATGAAATGCGGCAGATACAAAAAAATAACAGCAAAATGGGGCCGCGCAACATCGCCAAATATCTGGTTGGCGCGTCAAGCTCTCACCTGCGTTACGCCTATTATCTGCATCAGCACCGCTATTTCAAACA
>CANHAG010000132.1 GCA_947458525.1 Rhodospirillaceae bacterium
CAGGACTCTACTTCCAAGTGACTCAACTTTGGGGAGCAGGTCAAGTACAGCACGATTTTTACGATTCATGGATCGCAAATCACCCGCGTAGGACAGGTGAAGCGTATCTAAACCAATTCTATGATGCAAAGTTTATTGATAATAATCCAATTCCAAAACATCTGGATTTTCCCGACTTATGGAATTGGTATGAACAATTTAAACCAGCAGAAGATATAAAAATACAAAAACCCTAGATATATACTGCAAGCTTTGTATTAACTCCCAACCCCGCCTCAAACCCTCCCCCCCTCCATGCAAATCAGGCATTGGAATCGGCATCGAATGATGCTATTATCGTGCTTGTCAGAAGGAGAAAATCATGCGAACGACCATTGCGCTTGACGACGCGCTTATAGCGAAAGCTCAGGCTTTTACGGGATTAAAAGAAAAATCTTCCCTGATTCACGAAGCATTGAGAGCGCTTATTGCACGCGAAAGTGCGCGCAGGCTTGTGCTTCTTGGCGGCAGCGCACCGAAATTGCGAGCACCGCGGCGTCGCAGACAAAAACCCCAATGATTCTAGTGGATACATCTATCTGGGTTGACCATCTGAACCGTGCAGATGCTGGTCTGATTGCGTTGCTGGAGCAAGATCAGGTTTTACTTCATACCTTTGTTATTGGTGAGCTAGCCTTAGGCAATCTACCCCGGCGCAAGCAGGTTCTGGATTTATTACAAGATTTGCCATTAGCAATTGAAGCCCAGGATGCAGAGGTGTTTGATTTTATCAATCGACACGCATTGTTTGGCATGGGCATTGGTTATGTGGACGCCCATCTTCTTGCCTCGGCGCGGTTAAGTGGTGTGATGTTGTGGACAAGGGATAAACGCTTACGTGAAGTAGCCATCACGCTGGGGCTTGCTAAAAGATAATGCTGTCCATACACGAAAAGCTGCAATAAATTCACAGACGGTTCGAAGTTTTTCCGCGCGGGCGCAGCCACGTCGGAGCGCTATCGACTTGGGCGAAGCAGTGCCCGGCATAGCCCGCAGGGCGAAGAGAGGCTGAGGGAATTTGTGGTATGTTTATATCATTCGCAGCAAAAATTTCCCTGGGCAGGAATATACAGGCGCATCGGAAGATTTGAAGCACCGGCTTGGCGGCGGGTTTTACCGATGCTTCTTTTTCTGACTTGCGATTTTTGAAAAACTACGCCGCTTCGGGAGTTTCGTGGATCACGAACGCGTCATCCCACGTGCCCTGAGTGGCAGCTTTAGCATATTCGGTGACGCGGTTTTCAAAGAAATTCGCGTGCTCCACACCGTTTAACATATCATCGAGCCAGGGCAGAGGGTTTTTCTCAATCTGATACATGGGCTGCAGGCCAAGCTGCGCCAGACGCCGGTCGGCGATAAAGCGGATATAGCTTTTCACCTCATTGGGGGTTAAGCCCTGCACCTCGCCCAGACCAAAGGCAAGATCAATAAAGGCGTCCTCATGCGTCACGATGGTGTTGCAGGCAACATAAAGCCGCGAGCGCAGCTCATCCGTCCAGACTTCGGGATTCTCATCGCAGAAGGTTTTGAACAGGCGGATGATAGAGTTGGTGTGGAGTGTTTCGTCGCGCGCGCTCCAGGTCACGACCTGCCCCATGCCTTTCATTTTGCCGAAGCGGGGGAAGTTAAGCAGAATCGCAAACGAAGCAAAAAGCTGTAAGCCCTCGGTAAAGGCGCCGAACACCGCCATGGTGGTGGCGATATCTTCTTTCTTTGCCACTCCAAATTGCTGCATATAGTCGTATTTATCCTTCATTTCCTTATATTTCATGAAGGCCTGATATTCCGTCTCCGGCATACCGATCGTATCGAGCAGGTGGGAATAAGCAGCGATATGGATGGTTTCCATATTCGAAAAGGCCGAAAGCATCATCTGCACTTCGGTGGGTTTGAAGATCTGCGAATAATGCTTCATGTAGCAGTTATTCACCTCAATGTCGGCCTGAGTAAAAAACCGGAAAATCTGGGTCAGCAGGCTTTTCTCCGCCGGGGTAAGATTCTTTTTCCAGTCACGCACATCGTCGGCCAGGGGCACTTCCTCCGGCAGCCAGTGGATGCGCTGCTGCATCAGCCACGCCTCGTAAGCCCAGGGGTAAGAAAACGGCTTATAAATTGGCTTGGCATCAAGCAGACTCATGAGACCCTCCGTAGTAAAGTAAGAAAGGCAGGGAGCCGGTAATCGACCCCCTGCCGCTGGTAGTTACTGGCCCTGAGCTGGCGCCTGAGCCGGAGCCGATTCCTGAGCCGGAGCCGGAGCTGATTCAGCAGCCGGAGCTGGAGACGGGGTCACGGCGTCACTCACCGCTTCGGCAGCACTCTCCGCTGCGTCAACAGTCGCCTCTGCAGCATTCCCTACCGCTTCGGTTGTGGCTTCGGCAGCGCTCTCCGCCGCGTTCATGGTGCCGCTTTCAGCCGTGGCGCTGGCCGCATCATCAGTCGCGGGCTTCTTCTCGCCCACGGAAAGGAAAATCACGATGGCGAGGATAATGATCCCTACCAGAATGAAGAGGGGTTTTTTGGATTTGTTCGCATCAGTCATATGCACTCTCCTTAGTGTGGTTGATAGACAATGAAGTTCTTAGCAGCATTTTACTGGCATGCCAGACATTCTTCGTAAGTGGTGGATGGTTTGGTTTTAAGACTCATCTCGAGCTGTATTTCAGGCACTTTATTCGAGACTTTGTCGGAGCGCTGCAGCGAGGCGGAGCGGCAATAATAAAGCGACTTCACCCCCTTCTTCCACGCCATATAGTGAATGGCATGTAAATCGCGCTTGTGGATATTCGCAGGCAGGAACACATTGACCGACTGCGCCTGACATACGAACGGCGAACGGTCGGCCGCGTGTTCCACCACCCAGCGCTGATCCATTTCATAGGCGGTTTTGAAAACGAGCTTTTCGTTTTCATCGAGGAAGTCCAGATGCTGCACCGATCCCTCATTCGTGGTGATGGAAGACCAGACTGCATCCGTATCCTGACCTTTCTCGGCGAGCAGCTGCTTCAGATATTTATTGCGTACCACAAAAGAGCCGGAGAGGGTTTTCTGCGTAAAGGCATTGGCCGCATAAGGCTCAATCCCGGGGCTCGCGTTGCCGCAGATGATGGAGATGGAGGCGGTGGGCGCAATCGCGATTTTGTTCGAGAAACGCTCGTTAATGCCGAACTCCGCCGCATCCGGGCAGGCACCGCGCTCTTCGGCAAGCGCGACCGATGCTGCATCCGCCTGTTTGCGGATATGCTCAAACATTTTCTTGTTCCAGACCTTCGCCATCACCGATTCAAACGGAATCATTTTCGATTGCAGGTAGGAGTGAAAGCCCATGATGCCAAGCCCCACCGAGCGCTCGCGCATGGCCGAGTATTTGGCGCGCGCCATGGAGTCGGGCGCGGTCTCAATAAAATCCTCGAGCACATTATCAAGAAAGCGCATCACATCCGCAATAAAGGTCGGGTGGTCTTTCCACTGATCGAAATATTCCACATTGAGTGAGCTCAGGCAGCAAACCGCGGTACGGCTTTTGCCGTGCTGGTCAAACCCGGTGGGCAGGGTAATCTCGCTGCAGAGATTCGACATTTTCACGTTCAGCCCTGCCTGTTTGTGATGCTCAGGAATGGCGCGGTTCACCGTGTCAATGAACAGGATATAAGGCTCGCCCGTCTCAATACGGGTGGTGAGCAGTTTCGCCCAGAGATCCCGCGCTTTCACCGTCTCCACTACATGCTTGTCTTTGGGGGAGAGCAGATCCCATTTCTCGTCATTTTCTACCGCGCGCATGAAATCATCGGTCACGCAGACGCCGTGATGCAGGTTAAGGGCTTTGCGGTTAGGGTCACCGCCGGTCGGGCGGCGGATATCGATAAATTCCTCAATCTCGGGGTGCGAAATATCCAGATACACGGCCGAAGATCCGCGGCGCAAGCTGCCTTGCAAGATGGCAAGCGTCAGCGAATCCTGCACGCGGATGAAAGGCACCACGCCCGAAGTCTTGCCATTGCGGCCGACTTTCTCGCCAAGCGAGCGCAGATTGCCCCAGTAAGAGCCGATGCCGCCCCCGCGCGAGGCAAGCCAGACATTTTCATTCCATAAATCGACAATACCGGTGAGCGAGTCCTCGGTTTCGTTCAGAAAGCAGGAAATGGGCAGGCCGCGATTGGTGCCGCCGTTCGACAGAATTGGGGTGGCGGGCATGAACCACATGCGGCTGATATAGTCATAAATGCGCCCGGCATGTTCGGGGCTGTCGCCATAATGGGTGGCGACACGGGCGAAAAGATCCTGATAATTCTCCCCCGGCAGCAAATAACGATCATCCAGCGTCGCCCGGCCGAAATCGGTCAGGTATTTGTCGCGGGAAACATCCGTGGTAATGGCGGTGGCGGCAAGGGTCATACACTCTCCTGTTTCGTCTTCTGGTTCGTTTTTTGTTCGCACTCACTGGTCGGATGCAGGCGGAAACCTGATTGTTTTGGCTATTCTCTGTTGACTATTCTCTGTTGACTGTTTTTTGCCCGGCACCCGGTCGCTGGGGGATACTACCTATTGTGGGTGCACTGTCTATCCGGAATATTTTATCCACTGCCTCATTTTTTGCTTGAAAGTTTTTTTTAATAACAAATACAATATAATATAATTTATTTCTTCTGTATTTCCCTGTGAAAACTTGTTTTTTAGCAACACTAGATATTGTGGCACTAAACCCACAGTCGTTTCAGAAAAATCATGCGTATCCTTTCTATATAAGTCCTCGAGACAAGGATTGCGAGGCTAGCGCCCGCTGCGCGCCCGTCAATCGGGAAATCTCTGTGAATTGCGCGCGGTTTTTTCTTCATTCATTTCATGCGGTTGGCCATGTCATCCCGCAATTCACACGCTATCCACCGGTGGATAAGCGGTAAGGGGGCTTGCAACGGGCAAGCAAAAGACACATATCACCCCCCATGCAATCAACCATCTACCGCATGACGAGCGTATGGTTTCTAATCACAGGAGGGGCTATGGCCGCAGAAAC
>CANHAG010000133.1 GCA_947458525.1 Rhodospirillaceae bacterium
CCCCTGGCGATGACCCCTTCGCGCCTGCGCTGGGTAATGGCAATGGCAATGGTAGTGACGATGATGCGCCGGGTCTGGTTGATTCCGGCACCACCGCAGTGGCGGCAAGTAAGGGGCGCGTATTTTTGATTCTGGGCGGATTTGGTGCGCTGGTTCTCTTTTTATTATTTAATATCTTTAGCGGCGGAGACAGCAAGGAAGCTCCCCCCGAAGAAACGGAACCACGCCCCATCGTGCAGGTGCCGATTGAACCACCCGTTCTGCCCGAACCGGTGGAACCGATTCTTCCTCCGGTTATTCAGGCGCCGACCATTCCGGAACCTACCGATCTGCCGATCCTCGAGCCGGAGGATGACAGCGCACTCAAGGAGCAACTGCTCAAGCGTCAGCGTTCCCCCATGCTCGTCTCGGATGAATCCGGCGGATTATTTGGCGGAGGATCCGCTCCTGCATCTTCCGCCACTCAAGGAGCGGGTGGCAATGATCCCAACAGCAGGTTTGCTGCCCAGGTGGCGGCCAGCGAAGTGCAGAAATCCGTTGCCACACGTATCGGCGATCTGCGCCGCGTGATTGCGCAGGGACGCCTGATTCAGGCAACGCTCGAAAGCGTGATCAACACCGACCTGCCCGCCCCGATTCGGGCAATCGTGTCGCGGGATGTATATGGTGAAGCGGGTACCGTTCCGCTGATCCCTGCCGGATCACGCCTGATTGGCAGTTACAATACCGAGCTGACCGGCGGGCAGACGCGCGTCTTTGTGGTATGGACACGGGTCATCCGCCCTGATGGAATTGATGTGAAAATTGACTCGCCGCTGGTAGATCAGATTGGTCAGGCGGGAATTGGCGGGATGGTGGATACCAAGTTTCAGTTTATCTTCTCGCGCGCGGTCATGGCGAGTGTGGTATCCATTGCCTTTGCGCTTGCGTCAGACGAGATAAACCCCGAATCTTCCAATACCTCTACCACCACCTCGGTCACCGGCACCACGCAGGATGGTAATGCGGGGGCATTGGCCACGGTGAATGCGCTCAACCGTCTGGGCTCGCTTACGGAAGGATTCCTCACTAAATTTCTCGATATCGGCCCGACGATTCTGGTCGATCAGGGCACACCGGTGAATGTTTTCGTCAATCGCGACCTGATTTTTCCTGCCGAGCTTGTCGGCGTGCGAATCATTCAGTAGAATATGCTGGCTCCGGTGAATTCTTAACCTCCTGCGCCGGGTGCAGGGGCAAGAAAGCTTCGGTTGCGGCATGTCAACAGCAGCAGAGATAACCATTCCTCATGAGTCTTACCGCCCTTCAGACCTATCTGCGCCCACTCGAGAAACTCTTCGCCGAAGAGGGGATTCAGGAAATCTCCATCAATAAACCCGGGGAAGCCTGGGTGGAGAAGTTTGGTGACATGCGCTATGAGGCGCTGCCGGAATTCACCCTCGAGCATCTGCAATCGCTCGCCCACCTCGTGGCGCAATCAACGTCTCAGTCCATCAGCTCCGAAAAACCCCTGCTTTCTGCCACATTGCCGGAGGGCTACCGCATTCAGATCGTGTTCCCGCCTGCGGTCGAGGGCAAATCCATTGCCATGTCCATCCGCAAGCAGGCGACCTTGCAGCTGACGCTCGATGATTATGAACGTATGGGGGCATTTGACCGCACGATTACCGGCGTGGTTCCCGAACATCCCGGCGACCGCGAGCTGAAAGAGCTCTATGCGCGGGGGGATGTGAAACAGTTTATCATCCGCGCGGTGCAGCATAAAAAAAATATCATTATCTCAGGGGGCACCTCCACCGGGAAAACCACGTTTCTGAATGCCGCGCTGCGCGCCCTAGATCCGCAGGAACGGATCATCACGGTAGAAGATGCGCGGGAAGTGCGGCTGGAAAATGTCGCTAACCGATTGCATCTGCTGGCGAGCAAGGGTGGGCAGGGTCTGGCGAAAGTGACCACGCAGGATCTGATTGAGGCCTGTTTGCGCCTCAGACCCGACCGTATTATCGTGGGCGAGTTACGCGGGGCAGAGGCCTTCAGCTACCTGCGCGCGGTCAATACCGGCCACCCGGGGTCCATCGCAAGCCTGCATGCCGACTCGCCCCAGCTGGCGATTGAGCAGCTGATCCTCATGATCATGCAGGCGGATCTGGGCGTTACCCGCGACCAGATCAAAGCCTATGTTGAAAGTGTGGTGCAGGTGGTGATTCAGCTTAAACGCGGTGAAAAAGGTGTCCGCTATATCTCCGAAATCTACTACAAGCCCGGGTATTAGGCCATGAAGGAGAAGCTCGACGCGCTCTTTAACAAGCTGGTCCTCACGCTGCTCATTCTTGTGACGCTCAGCGTGCCGACCTATATCGGGCTTTCCATTGGCTATACCATGGGGCACCGGTTTTTGAGCCAGATCCAGCGCCAGCCGCAGGCGCCCTATACGCGCTATCTAATGGCCGCCAGCAACCCGGTGGGAATGGTAAAGGGGTACTGGGGAATCCACACGCTGGCGAGCGCCTATAAGCAATACCCGCAATATAAGCAATATTACTTCAACGTTGAGTTCGATGCCAAATTCTATGGGCCGCTGGTGGGCGGGTTTATTCTCGCACTTTTCACCTTATTCATGATGCGCGCGCCGCTCATGGATTTCAGACCCGTGCGCAAGAAGGAAAAAATCCACGGGGATGCAAAATGGTCGGATGAGTCGGAAATCCGCCGCGCCAAGCTGCGCGCCAAGAAAGGGCTTCTGCTGGGGCGCACGGGGGTAAGAAATTATCTGATTGTTGATGACTTCCAGCATGTGCTGCTCTTCGCACCCACCGGATCGGGTAAGGGGGTGGGATTTGTGATCCCGAACTTGCTCTTCTGGGAGGAATCGGTCATCTGCCACGACATCAAGGGCGAGAATTACGAGCTGACCAGCGGCTTCCGCAGCCAGAAACTGAAACAGGAATGCTTCTACTGGAACCCGGCCGACCCCGATGGCATCTCGCATTGTTACAACCCGCTCGACTGGATTTCCGACAAGCCCGGCCAGATGGTGGATGACGTGCAGAAAATCTGCAACCTCGTGCTGCCCGAGCAGGAATTCTGGCAGAACGAAGCGCGCTCGCTGATGCTGGGGGTGATTCTTTATCTTTGCGCTGTGCCAGAGAAAGTCACAAGCTTCGGCGAAGTGGTGCGCACCATGCGCTCCGACGACGTGGTCTATAACCTCGCGGTGGTGCTCGATACGATTGGCGGCAAAATTCACCCCGTGGCCTATATGAATATCGCCGCCTTTTTGCAAAAAGCAGATAAGGAACGTTCGGGCGTGGTTTCAACCCTTAACTCCGGCCTTGAACTCTGGGCGAACCCGCTGATCGACACCACCACCGCCAGCTCGGACTTTGACCTTCAGCTGCTGAAAAAGAAGAAAGTTACCATTTATTGCGGGGTAACGCCCGACAACCTGCAGCGCCTTGAACCGCTGCTCAAGGTGTTCTACCAGCAGGCCACCGACTTTTTAACGCGCCATATGCCGAAAAAAGATGAACCCTTCGGCGTGCTGATGATGATGGACGAGTTCCCGTCGCTGGGCGAAATGCCGCAATTTCAGATCGGCATTGCCTATTTCCGCGGCTACCGGGTGAAGCTCTTCCTCATCGTGCAGGATACACAGCAGCTGAAAGGCATTTACGAAGAAGCGGGCATGAACAGCTTCCTTTCCAACTCCTATTACCGCGTCACGTTTTCGGCCAACAACATCGAAACCGCCAACATGATCTCGCAGCTGGTGGGGAATAAAACCGTGACCCAATCCTCCCATAACAAGCCGCGTTTCATAGATTTCAACCCGGCAAGCCGCACCATGCATGTATCCGAAGCGCAGCGCGCGCTGCTGCTGCCGCAGGAAGTCATCCAGCTGCCGCGGGATGAGGAGATTATCCTCATCGAATCCTTCGCCCCCGTGAAATGCAAAAAGATTTTCTACTTCAAGGATTCTTTCTTCACCAAACGCCTGTTGCCGCCGATTAAAATTCCGCAGCAGGAACCCTACGACCCACGCAAGAAGAAGAAAACGGTGGCCGCTGCGCCGCCTCCGCCGCCGGAGGATTCCTCCGCCGCGGGTCAGCCCCCTGCGACCACCTGAACGGAGGAGGGCGGCGCATGAACCCAGCTGAGCATCAGGCAATAGTGGATGTGGCGCTTCTCTACGTCACCTGTCCGGATATGCAGGTGGCCAGCCATATCGCCCGCACGCTGGTGGAGGAACGGCGCGTGGCCTGCGCCAATATACTGGGGCAGATGCGCTCGGTTTACCGCTGGGAAGGGCAGGTGATGGAAGCCGAGGAAGTCGCCATGCTGCTTAAGACCACCCGCGCGCAGGAGGCGAATGTAATCGCGCGTATCCGGACTCTGCATCCTTATGAAAACCCTGCCATCCTTACCCTGCCCGTCCTCGGCGGGGCAGCGGAATTTCTCATCTGGATTGCGCAGGAAACGACCGCTGAAATATCCGATTGATTGGGCGGAAGGAGTCGTATAAATAGCCGTGTTCTGTCCGCATCGATCGCAACGCGCAGGCACTATTGGGGCGTAGCCAAGCGGTAAGGCAGCGGTTTTTGGTACCGCCATTCCTAGGTTCGATCCCTAGCGCCCCAGCCAACCTCCCCGGTAAAGCACGTTAAAAACCCATAACCTTACAGCGGCGCTGCATCATCGATGATGAATTGCAGGCGGCGCGTGCCCTGCCAGTGATTCTCGGCCAGTTCGCCATAAAGATGCAGGCGATTCTCGCGCGCCAGCATCTCGCCAAGCGGCGTGCCTTGGATGTTAAAGGCAATCGCGTCACGCCTTACCGTGCCGTGGGCATCCGCCAGCACCAGCTTCAGATGTTTTTCTTTCAGTAGCGTGCGGTAGAGAATCTTCGCTTCTGCCAGCACCAGCTTGGGTTTGGGAAAGCCAAGTCCGTAAGGCTCAAGCTGGGTGAGGGCTGCGAGAAGCTCCGGATTCGCGCCTGCGACCGTCACCCAGCCATCATAAAGTTTCGCGCGGGATTCGGCGTAGGCCGCAA
>CANHAG010000134.1 GCA_947458525.1 Rhodospirillaceae bacterium
GCCGATTCAGGCTCTCTTGACTATGTTGTATCGCTCGACGCACTGCCGCTGTCGTTGCGGCGCTCCCGTGTAATACTTGTCCCATAATTCCTCCTTTGTTGGCAGTGCAGAATACGCTACACCATCACAAAGTGGGACTAAACACCTAGAGCCTTTTGCAATTTTATCCAGTGCATCAAGCAGGTAATCTCTGTACATACCCTTGATCGGCTTATCTTCTGAAATGCAGCAATGTATGTGGCGTATTACATTTCTGAGGCCATCTTTTTCAACGGGCTCAACTAGTTCTGAAGTAAAGCCTCCGTAGAAATCATTTTGTGTCATTTTATCCCTCTCCTGTTCAGACTCACTATGTTTTTCCCTGCATTTTTCCGCACATGATCCAAATAATCCGCGTATTCCTGCATCATCTTTTTGCGCTCTAGTAGGTATTCAGCGCGGTTATAAGCGCTGCGGATTTTGTCATCATCCTCGTGCGCTAGTTGGCGCTCAATCCAATCCGGCGGATAGCCCTTTTCATTCAGGATGGTGCTGGCGAGCGAGCGGAAACCATGCCCCGTCATGCGGTTTTTATAACCCATGCGCCGCAACCCCATGAGGATGGTGCCGGTGCTGATATGCTTCGATTTGCTGACGGGACTATGAAAGACGTGGGCTTTGTCGCCAGTGATTGCCTGTATTTCCTTGAGCAGCGCAAGCGCCTGCGTAGATAACGGCACGACGTGCGGGCGATTCATTTTCATCCGCTCTTTGGGGATGTGCCATTCCTCCTTCGCCCAGTTAATTTCATCCCACCTCGCGCCGATCAGTTCGCCCGTTCTTACAAACGTCAGCAGCATGAGCTTCATGGCATATTTGGTGAAGTCATTATCGCGTGCTTCGATTGCCTGTAATAATTCGGGCAACTCACTCGGGTGGATGCACGCATGGTGCTTTTCTTCCTTACCGGGCAATATGTCGCGCAAATCCGCAGCGGGATTATGCGTGCATAGGCCACGCTGGGCAGCATAGCGGAACACCTGCGCAATAAGCTGTTTCATGCGTTTAGCGGTTTCAATCGTGCCACGCTTGCCGATAGTTTCCACCACCTCCACCACATCGGGGATGGTGATTTGGGTAAGGGGCAACGCACCGATGGCGGGAAATACATGCAATTCCATCCGCACAAGGCATTGTTTCGCGTATTTCTCATTCAAGCCCTCGCCCTTCATACACAACCAGCGGCGGGCAATCTTCTCGAATGTATTTGCACCCTCGTGCGCTTTTCTTAGCCTCTGAAGCTTTTTCTCTCTGGTGGGGTGCTTTCCTGCCTTAAGCAAGTCTCGTGCTTCTTCGCGCTTCTTTCTTGCCTCTGCGAGGGTGACGGCTGGGTACTTACCAAGCGCCAGCATTTGCCCCTTACCCTGAAAATAATAGCGCCAGCGCCATAGCTTGCTGCCCGAGGGGGATATTTCAAGTGTGAGGCCGCCACCATCGGCCACGCGATACAGCTTCGCTTTGGGTTTGAGATTTTTAATTGCCAGTTCTGTGAGCGCCAAGAGTTAGACTCCTAGGGGTAAATCTACTCACGTTTCTACTCGTTTTATGAGTAGATTCCAACGAATTTCTTTGGAAGCACATGGAAGGTCGATTCGCTTAAAAGCCTTTGTGGCTCTGTTTTATATGGATTCCACCGAACTGCTTTAAACAGTAAAGTGGCGGGAGTGACGGGACTCGAACCCGCGGCCTCCTGCGTGACAGGCAGGCGCTCTAACCAGCTGAGCTACACCCCCGCAAGGGAGCCAACAGCCATGATCAATAAGCTGTCAGCGGTATCATGTCACAATCGAACCGTCCGTCTTCGCTCCTATCGGAGCTTCGCCGGACACTGCCTCGCCCAAGTCGATAGGGCTACGTCGGGCGGCAGCGCCACGCGAAGCCCCATCGGGGCGAAGCGTGGTGGGCGATGAGAGACTCGAACTCCCGACACCCTCGGTGTAAACGAGGTGCTCTACCAACTGAGCTAATCGCCCCAATCTGCGAGGATTTTCCCGCAAAGAGAGAGGCTGGCTATAAACACAAAAGGCGCAGCTTGCAAGTGCAAACTACGCCTTCGTTTACGCATGTTATGAACCCCCGCCGACCAGAGCCGGCGGAAGCGCACACTGGCTGAATTAGCCAGCCTTACGCTTGTTCACTTGCTCTTTCAGCGCTTTGCCGGGCTTGAATTTCGGCTGGATCGAGGCGGCAATTTTGATCACCGCACCGGTGCGCGGATTGCGGCCTTCGGTCGCTTTACGCTTCACACTGGTGAAAGTACCGAAACCTACGAGGCGCACTTCTTTGCCTTTGGCGAGCGATTTCGAGATTACTTCGATAAACGCATCCACCGCCTCAGCCGCTTTGGCTTTGGTGAGTTCGCATTGATCAGCAATTTCTGCAATCAGTTCATTCTTATTCATAAGTCTCTCCATTAGAGATAAGTTACACACAACATCATGCCGAGTGATTAAGACCCAGGAAGGCTGCGGCCTTACGCCGCTTCTTGCCGGGGATATCCTCGTCACTAGCGGGCGAAGATAAGCACCATTCCCACAGCTTGGCAACAACAAAACGCAAAAAAAATGTGAGATTTCCGCCATTTTTTTTACTTGCAATTTTTTTTCACATGAACGTAGCGCCGGAATTTTTTTGCGGATATCCGCGCAACAGAAACAAAAAACCCCAGCATTTCTGCGGCTTATCCCGAGCCATCTCTCAGCGCAGCACAACCACTTCTACTCGCGCAGCAGCATAAAGCAACATGCGCAGCGGCATAGTTTTCCACAGGTTTTCGCAGTGCTGCTCAGTGTAAAGGCGCGACTTCACCGAGCAAATGGCGGGTGGTTGAGGCCTTTAGGTGAGGTGGTGGAAATCTCATACCCGTTTTTGGTGACGGCAATCGAATGCTCAAATTGTGCACTGAGTGACTTGTCGCGCGTGGTTACCGTCCAGCCATCATGCTTGCTGAGAATGGTTGCTGCCTTGCCCAAATTCACCATCGGCTCCACCGTGAAAAACATACCTTCCTTGAGTTCAATCCCCTGACCCGGTTTGCCGAAATGTAGAATATTCGGCGCAGTGTGAAACACCCTGCCCAGCCCATGGCCGCAATATTCACGCACGATGGAATAACCGAACGATTCCGCGTAAGACTGAATTGCATGGCCGATATCGCCAGTGGTTGCCCCCGGCCGCACGACTGCAATGCCGCGCATCATTGCGTCATAGGTCACCTGTGTGAGCCGCCGCGCTTTGGTTGCAACGTCGCCCACCCAGTAGGTGCGGCTCGTATCGCCATACCAGCCATCCAGAATCGTCGTTACATCGATATTCACAATATCGCCGTCATGTAATACCCGCTCGTCCGGAATGCCGTGGCAGACCACATGATTGACCGAGGTGCAGACGGATTTGGGAAAGCCACGATAGCCCAGCGGTGCCGGGGTCGCGCCAGCATCAAGAATCATCTGATGGCAGGCATCATTGATGGCATTGGTGGTGATGCCCGGGCGCACCAGCTCGAACATCGCGTCGAGAATTTCTGCCGCTAGGCGTCCGGCCTTGCGCATGCCCTCAAACTCCGCCGCGTTGCGGTGGATGGTGATAGGGCGGCTGTCGGCGTAATCTTCGACGTCATTCTGCATGGCTACTCTTAATCAGATGCCAGCCGCTGTGGCAAGGGCTTGCAGTTGCAAGCGCGGGCGAGTAACAAGGAGGTATGAGCCAGCCCCCAATCGTCACCGCCGCCCTACTCATCATCGGCAATGAAATTCTTTCCGGCCGCACGCAGGATAAGAATCTCGCCTATCTTGCGGGCGAGCTGAACCGCGTGGGGATTCAGCTGCGCGAGGTGCGCGTGGTGCCGGATGTGGAAGCGGCGATTATCGACGCGGTGAATACACTGCGCGCGCGCTATGACTATCTGTTCACCACCGGCGGCATCGGCCCGACGCATGATGATATTACGAGTGAGAGTATCGCCAGGGCATTTGGGGTAAAACTCATCCGCCACCCGGCGGCGGAAGCGGCGCTGCGCGCGCATTATACGCCGGAGCAGATCAACGAAGCACGCCTCAAAATGGCGGATGTGCCCGAAGGTAGCAGCCTCATTCCCAACATCGTCAGCGCCGCGCCCGGCTTTCGCATAGAGAATGTGTTTATCCTCGCCGGTGTGCCAAAAATCATGCAGGCTATGGTGGCGGCGGCGATTCCGCACCTCAAAGGTGGCGCGGTGGTGCAGTCGGTGCACATTACCACCAACTTGCCCGAGGGCACGATTGCGGCGGGGCTGACCGAAATTCAGGCGCGTTACCCCGACCTCGATATTGGCAGCTATCCCTATTATAAGCAGGGCGATGTCGCAACCACACTGGTCTTTCGCGGCATCGACGCTGGCCGCGCCGAATCCGCCGCCAAAGAGACCGAGGCGCTGATTCTCACGCTGGGCGGCAGGCTCATCCCCGCGCCCATCGCTTAGGGGACATGATAGAATGGCGCGGAAAAGAACGCTGATTATAGAACAGGGAAATGACGCGCCATTCTTTCGTGTCCCCCGTGCAGTCTTCGTGTGTCATGCAGACAGGGCAGTGGTGATATAATATAAGAAGAGGATTGATATCCCCTAAGATCCCCGCGCCGATCAATGGTTCACCGTTGACCGTTGGCCGTTCACCGTTTACTGACTTTTAATATGCTCTCGTGGCGGAATTGGTAGACGCTGCGGACTTAAAATCCGTTTCGAGTAATCGAGTACCGGTTCGATTCCGGTCGAGAGCACCACTTCGGACTCAGTGTCCGAGAATTCTCTGAAAAGCGAGAAAGGGAGCGATAGAGCTGCGGTTCTATACCCCTCCTTTCGGTCATAGGTCAGAGGGCGTGCAAAAGTTGTTTTAAGCACCAATCTCTTGACCGATATATCGCCGGAAACCCAGCGGTGGTAAGGCTTTGCGAAGAATTGAAAAGC
>CANHAG010000135.1 GCA_947458525.1 Rhodospirillaceae bacterium
ACGCAAAACATAAAATCCGGAGGTTCCTGAAGAATATATTTGGTCGGGGCGAGAGGATTGGCTTCGCTTACGCTTTGCCTCTCCCGCGCCATGAGCATTAGGTTACGCGCTCGGAGCATCTCCTCGCGCGGTTGCATGGCTTGGAGTCGAACCTCCCGGGTCGGTTCGAATATCTGCGTCATACCATTACCTAAGGGGAAAAAAGCCCCTTAGGTAATGGTCGGGGCGAGAGGATTCGAACCTCCGGCCTCCTGCTCCCGAAGAAGGCGCGCTACCGGGCTGCGCTACGCCCCGACACTGTTATCCACTCCCTATCGGGCAGCCCTTTTTAAGTGGCCGCTCTGACCCGAGGTCAACGCGGCGGCTACGCCCCGACATGGTAAAGAGCGCGTGTTATAGCGCTGGGGATGCTAAAGGCAAGGTGCTTGTTGCACGCGCGTGGTGCGTCTGTTTAACCGCCGAAGCCGAATGGGCGGCAGTGGGCTGGAGCGTTTTGGAAGTCTGATAAGGGGCTTTCAGCAATTCACGAATCGGCCCATAGACAGTATGATAGGGCTTGGCAGCTGTACTATCCGATTTTGTTCGCCCATTTCCCTCACCCGCCATCCATGCCACCATCCCCGCTGGCGCACAGCAGATAAGCGCCGTGACGATACTGCCAAGCGCCCCACCTGTTACCGACTCGGCTGCAACCGTGCCCACAGTATCAGCCGCACTGCGCAGCCCGGCTGCAATGCCGGCATTGGCACCGTCTCGATAAAACAGACTATCCGCAAGTCTGACCTGCCAGCTATCAAGCGGCATGGCAAAGGATGCGGTCACATATCCGGGTCTGTCGAACATGATCGCCAAAAAATGCAATGCCATGGTGATCCCGCTAAGAATCGAGGGCAGGGCAAAAAGAATAGACGTGCCAAGGGCCAGCCAGCGTACAATTTTTCCTGCCGGGAATCCGTAAATCTCTGTGCCCTTTTTTTCCAGATGCCGCGCCAGCAGCATGCCGCCAATACCAACCGTTGCCGCAATCGCCACAGCCGGAATACCTGCCGTGGCGAGGCTTGAGCCAATCAGTGGCAGGTGCGATAATGCTCCTGCCACTGTTCCCGCCCAGCCCGTTTGATCCGAAATCGCCGCACTGGAGCAGATTTCAGATGCATCTTCGCTCGCTCTTCCACCAAACCCAAGCTCAGGCAGGATAAACGGTAACAATGAAAAACCTGCCACCGCGTAGCTGGTATATTTGAGCGTCTCCATCACCGCATGCTCAACGGGGCCGTGATGTGACGGTTTCGGGGGCGATGAACGAGTGGCCGCGTGCGGATGCATGAAATAAGTCTATACGAGGATCACGAAAATAATGTGACAGTTTTATGAAGAATGCTCATAAGAAAATCCCGAGAAATGCTTGATTTGCCATTGTCTGCCGCTATAGTCGCCCGCTTATGAATGACCTGTTTAACAAGGCAAACGCCAGGCTCAAAACCAAAAGCTATTCCGCGCAGGATATCGAGGTGCTGGAAGGGCTCGAGCCTGTGCGCCGCCGCCCGGGGATGTATATTGGCGGGAACGACGAAAACGCCATGCATCACCTTATCAATGAGGTGTTCGATAACGCGATGGATGAGGCGGTGGCCGGGTTTGCAAGCTTTATTGAGGTAGAGCTGCAGCCGGATAATCACATGATCATCCGCGATAATGGGCGGGGGATTCCGGTGGATCCGCACCCGAAATTCCCGAAAATCTCGGCGCTGGAAGTGATTCTGACAACCCTGCATGCGGGCGGGAAGTTTAATGATAAGGTTTACCACACCGCAGGCGGGCTGCATGGGGTGGGTGTTTCGGTAGTGAATGCGCTGTCGGACCATCTGGAAGTCGAGGTGGCGCGCGAGGGTGAGCTGTACCGCCAGAATTACAGCCGCGGTGTACCGCAGGGAAAAATCAGAAAAGCGGGCAGCGCGAAAAACCGGCGCGGCACGACCGTGACCTTTCACCCTGACCCTGAAATTTTCGGCAGCAAAGCCAAATTCAGACCAGAAAAAATCTATAAACTCATTCGCGCCAAGGCGTATCTTTTCCGCGGGGTGGAAATACGCTGGAAATGCGCAGCCGAGCTGCTGGGCGACAATTCCGCTGTTCCTGCGAGCGAGACGATTCACTTCCCCGGCGGGCTGAGTGACTACCTTGCTCAGGAGCTGGCCGGGCGCGCCATTGTCACCAGTGAAATCTTCAGTGGCGAAGCCGAACTGGCCGATGGCAAAGGCCGTGTGGAATGGGCGATTGCCTGGCCGCAGGGTGAGGATGACGGGCATGCTTCGCTATTTTGCAATACCATCCCCACGCCTGAGGGTGGCACGCATGAGCAGGGTCTGCGCGCGGCGCTGAATAAGGGCATCAAAGCCTTTGGCGAAATGGTGAAGAACAAGCGCGCAGCCAACATCACGGCGGATGATGTGATGGATGGTGCGGTGGTGATTCTCTCGCTTTTCATCAAAGAGCCGCAGTTTCAAGGCCAGACGAAAGACAAGCTGGTGACGGGCGAGGCGGCACGTCTGGTGGAAAATGCGGTGCGCGACCCGGTTGATCACTGGCTTTCGGGACATGTGGAAAACGGCAATGCGCTGCTCAACCATATTATTTTCAAGGCCGAGGAACGGCTGCGCCGCAAACAGGAAAAAAACATCAAGCGCCAGAACGTGACAAGCCGCCTGCGCCTGCCCGGAAAACTGGCGGATTGCACGCGCAGCATACCAGAAGGTACGGAGATTTTTCTGGTCGAAGGGGATTCGGCCGGTGGCTCAGCCAAACAAGCGCGCCGGCGCGAGACGCAGGCCGTGCTGCCGTTGCGCGGAAAAATCCTGAACGTGGCGAGCGCAACGCTTGATAAAATCCGCGCCAATCAGGAAATCGGCGATCTGATGCAGGCGCTCGGGGTTTCAACCGGCAGCGCGTTTCAGCTTAAAGATCTGCGCTATGAAAAAGTCATCATCATGACGGATGCGGATGTGGATGGTGCGCATATCGCCTCGCTGCTCATGACGTTTTTCTATCAGGAAATGCCGGAGCTGATAAGAACCGGCCATCTTTACCTTGCCCAGCCGCCGCTTTACCGCGTGACTGCGGGCGGCATCACCCACTATCCGCGCGATGATAAAGAGAAGGATGCGCTGGTGGAAAAACTGAGCGCCAAACACAAAAGCCGGATTGATATCGGGCGGTTTAAGGGGCTTGGCGAAATGACCGCGCCGCAGCTCAAAGAAACCACGATGGACCCCGCAACGCGCACGCTGCTGAAAGTGATGATCGCTGAAGACGTGCAGGAAGCCACTGCCGAGCGCGTGCATCAGCTGATGGGGAAAAAGCCAGAGCTGCGCTTCCAGTTCATTCGTGAACAAACCGAGCTTTACGGCGAAAAATTCCGCGAGGCGCTGGACGTGTAGGGCGGCACGTCAAGCACCAGAATTTCCGCTTCGGTGGTTGCGCTCAGGGTAACTTCCCGCTGCCCCGTCACCTCGGCTCCGTCTCCTTTTTTCATCGGTGTGCCGTCAAGCGTAATTTCGCCTTCTGACACCAGCAGATAGGCCTGATAGGTGATAGGGTGAGCAAGGCTCTGCCCCGCCTTCAGCCTGCCGCCATAAATGGTGGCATCCTGATGGATCATAAGCGCGCCGGCCTTGATGTCTTCCGCGCGGCCCGAAGCCAGCGGCAAAAGCGCGTTTTCCACCGGCGCTTTCGGGAATTCCCGCGCTTCCCAGCGCGGGGTGACGCCACGCTGATTCGGATAAATCCAGATCTGGAACAGATTGGTATCCACTTCCTCGTGATTAAATTCGCTATGCACCACGCCAGTGCCGGCGCTCATCACCTGTACATCTCCCGCTGCGGTGCGGCCTTCATTATCCATACTGTCGCGGTGAGTGATGGCCCCCTCCCGCACATAGGTAATAATCTCCATATCAGTGTGAGGGTGCGGGTTGAAGCCCTTGCCTGCGGCAATCCAGTCGTCATTAATCACGCGCAGCGTACCGAACCCCATGCGTTCTGGGTTATGATAATCCGCAAAGCTGAAATGGTGACGCGCCTTGAGCCAGCCATGCTCTGCCCCGCCCAGAGCTTCGTAAGGGTAAATAGTGATCATAACTATGCCTCTGGTTGCCTCTGTGAATTGAGTTTTGAGCAAGCATTTCCCTGTAGTGACCGGGATAGGGTAAGTAAAGTTGATATCTCAGACCCTCTCTCGCGGTGGGGGGAGGGGACGCCCGCCGCATCTGCATCACCGAAAATCAAGCGATGTTGGCAATCACATTTCGATTTATCCCCAGTTCTCACATCGTTTCTAGCGCTCTAAGAAAATCTTTCTTTTTATTGTTGACAGGGGGCGGGGGATTAACTAAACCGCACATCCCATTTCGATGGAACGTGAGTTTCACCGCGGCGCTGTCTGCGGCACTTTCTGGAAACTCCCTGCTGAGTGATTTGTGAATAGCATTTAAGCGCAGGTGGTGGGTGTGAGTATTTCTACACACAACCGTTACCTGCTTATACGCAAATGAATATTTTATATTCGAACGCAAGTAAGTATCGGCATTCCGATAAGTCCTTTATGGCAAGGAATGTTTGGTACGGTTTGTGTGAGTCTAAATCAATTTCTTGTCTTTTCGAAGACAAGCGAATCAAAACATGAGAGTTTGATTCTGGCTCAGAACGAACGCTGGCGGCAGGCTTAACACATGCAAGTCGAACGGTTGTAGCAATACAGCAGTGGCGCACGGGTGAGTAACGCGTGGGAATGTACCGTTTAGTGGGGGATAACCAAGGGAAACTTTGGCTAATACCGCATACGCCCTTCGGGGGAAAGATTTATCGCTAAACGATCAGCCCGCGTGAGATTAGGTAGTTGGTGGGGTAATGGCCTACCAAGCCGACGATC
>CANHAG010000136.1 GCA_947458525.1 Rhodospirillaceae bacterium
TTAAGCTGTTCTGAGTAAAGAAATACGCCAGGCGCGAGGCAAGGCGGGTAAATAGCCCGCCATAAATATAGGGGCGCAGCGCCTCTTCATTTTTGAGGCTGAAATAAATAAGCTTGGTAAGATCGCTGCTTGACCACCAGCCTTCGTGATAGCTTTCCGCAAACCCGATATCCCCATGCGCGGCCAGCGCAGGCACAAAGCGCCAGTCATGCAGGGTGATATCCGCTTCCACATCGGGCGAGGTACCGGAATAGCGGTGCAGTTTGCCATCCGGCGTGGTGACGGTAAGCGAACCATAATCAATATGGTTAAGCGTCTCAAGAAAACGGTGGGTCATTTGTTTTTCAAACATGGCAATCAGTTCCTCTGTTAATGTGTCTATAACCGTTAGCGTGACGGTGATCTTGCTGGCGCATTACATTTTTGTAAGATTACGCGAAAATGTCAATTTCTGGGGCAGTGCTTCAGGTTTACGGATATAACGCACGCCTTTTTTCATGAGCTTGATTGCCTGCCAGTGAATCAGCCCGGTGGATTTCAGGGTAATGAGTGGATGGGTTAAAAACGACCGCACCAGCGCCTTGCGGGTAAGAGGCTCAAGCCGGCCGGTGAGCGCGGTGATAAGCTGTTTCTGGCTCTCTTTATCGTAATAGTCAATCCAGATACCAAGGGTTTCATCCTTAACATCGAATCGGAAGCGGTAATGGCCACTGCGCGCAAGGAAGGGCGAGACGTGAAACACCTTCTCCGCCTCCAGCCAGTCTTCTGCCGCAATCGGCCGCTGATCGCTATGGGCGCAAAGGTAGCTATGCTGCTCGCCAAAGGTGTTATGCACCTCGTTAATCACGGCGCGCAGGCGCTTTGCTTCATCAAAACACAAATAAAAACTCACCGGGTTGAACACATAGCCAAGCACGCGCGGCATGGTGATAAGCAGGATATGGCGCGCCACCTCGTTCAGCCCGCGCTCGGCCAGCACTTCCCGCGCCCAATCCTCTGGCGGCCGCCCGTCGCGGTAGCCAAGATCATCGCCCGGGAAACGCTGAATGCGTGACGGCAGCGGCGCAGCAGGCAAGGGTAAAGCAAGATAGTAAACGCGGTAGGTAAACCCGTTTATTTTCGGAAACAGCCGCTTATGCATCACCTTGGCAGTAAAAATCTGCGGGGTCATTTCCATGGTATTCCAATCCCCATTGCGTTTGCCATGGCAACGGCACTGCCCAGCCCGTCCTCGTGAAACCCGTAGCGCTGATAGGCGCCAGCAAACCAGAAACGATCCTTGCCCTGAATCAGCGGAATTTCCGACTGGGCGCGAATGGCGGCTTCATCAAAGAGCGGATGGGTGAACTGGTGGTCATTATGCACCAGCGCGGGGTCTGGCTCTCTGCCGGGGTTAAGCGTCACGATGATGGGTTGTCTGGTAGGCAGTGGCTGAAGCCGGTTCATCCAGTAGCTGAGCGAGACACAGGGTTTTTTATCGTGCGCGCCTTCGCATAAATAGACCCAGCTTGCCCATGCGCCCTTGCGCTTCGGCATGAAGCGTATATCGCTATGCAGCACGGCGCGGTTGGGTTGATATTTGAATGCGGAAAGAATCCGCCGCTCGTCTGGGCTCGGGTTTTCCATCATCATGAGTGCTTCATCCGCATGGCAGGCAAACACTACCGCGTCATAGCGTGCACTGCCGCCTTGCGTATCGATTACAGTAACAGAGTCACCATCGCGGATGATTTTTGCCCCGCCGCAATTCAGGCGGATAGCGTCTTTGAAGGGCGCGGTCAGCCGCGAAACATATTCACGGCTGCCACCTGTAACCGTGTACCATTGAGGTTGATCATTCACCGTAAGCAGCCCGTGATTTTCAAAAAAACGCACAAAGCTGGCGGCGGGGAATTTCAGCATATCCTCAAGCGGCGTACTCCAGATTGCCCCACCCATGGCGAGAAGAAAATATTCTCTGAACCACGCCCCCATGCGCAGTGCGTCGAGGCATTCAGCGAGGGTAACGGCGGGATCGCTTGCAAGATAGCGCCGCGCTTGTTTGTTGAAGCGCAAAATATCGGCAATCATGCGCCAGAAATCGGGTCGCAGCAGGTTGCGTTTCTGCGCGAATAAATTACGCACGCGCTGCGTACCATATTCAATCCGCCCGCCATCAATACTCGCGCCGAACGACATATCGCTTTTGGCAACCGGTACTTCAAGATGCGAAAAAAGCCCCGTCAGCAGCGGGTAGTTGCGGTAGTTAAATACAATGAATCCGGTATCGACCGGAATAATCCCATCGGGTGTTTTTACCTCAAGCGTGCGGCTATGCCCGCCCGGATAATGGTTCTTTTCATAAACCGTAATCTGGTGATGGGGGTTCAAGAGATAGGCCGCCCCCAGCCCCGAAATACCGGTACCGATGATGGCGATATGTTTGCGTGTGTCTGACATGGTATCTGCTGCTGTTCATGTTGGTAAAGAGTGAATTGTAGCCGCACCCGGTTCAGAACTATAGTTACTTCTGTGTTATAATAAACCGGGATTACCCGGATCACGCATCAGCGCGGCGAAACGAAGCAGTCCACTTCCCGGTGGTGCCGAGATAGCGCTATATAGTGCAAGAAAAGGAACCCGTCATGACAAAAATCAGTGATACAGCCATTACAAATCGCAGCAATCGTGACTTTGAGCGTTTAAGCGAGGAGTTGCAGCGCACCATGCTGCGCCAGCTTGAGCGTGAGGCGGAAACCATGCTTGGCGGATTGAGGGACAGGTTCCAAAACGATCTGAGCCAGAGCATGACCGAGGCGCTGCGGATGCTGCAATCCTCAGCCAGCGGCGCCGGCGGATCCGGCGCTTCCCCCCTGCCCTCTCTGGGTGGCATTGTCCGTATTTTAGGCTCGGTTGCAGGGCAGCGCCGCACGCGCACCAGCAGTGTCACGGCCGAATCCGGCCGCTCGCAGGAGGCATTTCAGCAGTTCCGGCTCAGCCAGTCACAATCTCTGGCCGAAGCCAGCGACACCCTTGCGCGCGGCAGCAAGAGTTTTTAGCATTCCGGCACCGACTGTTGCAATTTTGCCCTTTTCAATATTCACCAAAATGTCATACATCTTGCGGCGAAACCGCGTATAGTGAGCCATAGGAGAACTGGCTAAAATGGCTTCTTTTGACCCGCATGATTACATCAAAATCACCGAGGATGGCTATGCCCAATGCGTCAATCCGGTGCCGGATTCCGGGCTTTCTGCCATTACCGTCAACACCCGGCTGCTGGGCGATGCACTCCGGAATTTCGAGCTGAGCGTCAAACGCATGGTGCTGACCAAGCTTGTTTCCCCCAAATTCGGCGAAGTGATTCTCACCGCCACACGCATCAGCGATTCACGCGTTGCGTAAGCAATTTTCCGCCCCTGCCATTGAATTTCCTGCCGCCCTGTGCTAGGGGTCTTCGCGTCATGAACACACGCCCCGCCTATGAAGCCTTTGGCATTAACATCGAAGTTGCCGGCGACACCACCCATATTTTCAAGCACGGGGTGCTGATTGGCTCGTTCACCATTGATATCGCCCATAAAACGCTGAAGTTTAATTTCCCCGGCCATAAATACTTCAATTATTTTGCCTATATCGCCAGCGACCGGCCAAGCAACCGCGTGAAATGGGTGAATGAAAATCTTGGTCAGGATACGATGGATAATTTACAGGCTGGTGTAGCGTTCCTTGGCTTTGCCCGCTTTGAGGAACTGATGGCACATGCCATGGAAACCGGCGAAGAGGAAGGAACCCATGGCGCTCCCCACCCCCCCCTCCACTGAGGGTAATGAATCGCTCACCCCGCTGCCGACCTTTGAGCAGATGGATGCGATGACGCATGAGCAGCTGGCCGAAGCGCTCGCGCAGCTGGCGGAAAGCGTTATCGCCAACCCGCTTGAGTATAAATTGAGTTACGGGCTTGAAACGCTCGACCCCAAACTGCTCGATGCCATTGATGTCAGCACACCTGAGGGGCGCAGAAAACTTGCGGCACTGCTCAAGATGCTCGCGCGACTCGCCATGCGCTCTAAAACCCAATATCTCGCCGCAGTCAAAGACCCCGCGCAGGAAAAGGGGCGCGGGCGGTAGTCAGAAATCAGAACTGCGACATTTCGTCACCCGTCAACGCAGCTTAAGCCCGGATTTTATGGCCTGGTTGAACTCCTGCACCGCTACGGCTGCGCCTTTAGGGTGCTCCCAGACAGCGGTAATCGCCGCAATGAAATCCGCGCCCGCCGCAATTAAAGGAATGCAATTTTGCGGGGTCATTCCGCCAATCGCCACGCAGGGCACGGTGGTGTAAGTTGACCACCACTCAATTATCTCCGGCTTCGGTATGCCATATTTCGCGAGTTTTTCAGGCGATTTCGATTTCGTCGGGAAAAACGCACCAAACGCGACATAATCCGCCCCGTTTTCTCCCGCCTCCATCGCCAGATGCGAGGAATCATGGCAGCTGACGCCGATGACTTTCTGAGACCCAAGCATCGCCCGCGCCGCTTCCGGCGTCATATCTTCCTGCCCCAGATGCACTCCATCCACGTCAAGTTCTGCCGCCAAATCCACCCGGTCCTTAAGGATGAACGCCACATTATGGGCGCGGCAAAGGGGCAGAAGCGCACGCACAGCGGCGCGAATCGCGTCGTCGGATACATCTTTCAACCGCAATTGAAACGCCCCCACATCCCCCGCGTCCAGCGCCGCTTCCAGCGTTTTGGTAAACTCCGCCAGATCAATTTTCGGAGGAGAAATAAGATAAAGCCGGCAAGGATGTGGGTCTTGGGGCATGGGGTTACGGATAATAGGGAGTGGGCAAGCTGTCACCACGGATGTAGGGCGAGACGCGTATTTTTAGCAGCAGGAACAGATAGAAAACAACAGGCTTCAA
>CANHAG010000137.1 GCA_947458525.1 Rhodospirillaceae bacterium
GCGGGGGTAAAAGACCGGATCATGCGCATGGGATTGCCTTGTGCAAACAAAAATAAAAACAGTCAAATTATAGCAGAAATCTCCGGTTTCTACAAGCCATACCTACAAACCAGACATAGTCAAAAACCTGAAAAAACTGTTATGATTCGGGACTCGCGACCTTCTAGGCGTCCGCCTTCTTCCCCCGCGTCTTATAGAGCGAATAGAGAATCCCCGCAGCCAGCAGCGAAACCGTCACGCCAAGCGAAATACTGGCCGGGAATTTTTCCATTCCCAGAAACGAGGCGACAAACACTTTGCCGCCAATAAATACCAGCACTGCGGCGAGCGCGTATTTGAGGTAATGGAAACGGTGAATAATCGCTGCCAGCGCAAAATAAAGCGCGCGCAGCCCGAGAATCGCGAAGATATTGCTGGTGTAGATTACATAGGGATCGGTGGTGATGGCAAAAATCGCCGGCACGGAATCGACTGCAAACACACGATCGGTAATTTCCACCATGATGAGCGCCACCATGAGCGGGGTCATATAGCGCGCATATTTGCCGGTATTTTCGTCATAACGGGTGACAAAAAACTTCTGCCCGTCAAGCTCTTTGGTCACGCGGAAGCGGCGGCTGATCCAGTTGAGAAGCTTGCTTTCGCCCATTTCGTGGGATTCATCCACCATCAGCATTTTGATGCCGGTGAAGATAAGGAAGGCCGCAAAAATATACAGCACCCATGAGAATTCGGCGACGAGCGTCGCCCCCAGGCCAATCATGATGCCGCGCAGCACGATGACACCAAGAATACCCCAGAACAGCACGCGGTGCTGGTATTTGCGCGGAATAGCCAGATGGGTAAAAATGAGCGAGATGACAAAGATATTATCCATCGCCAGTGTTTTTTCGATAAGAAACCCGGTGAGATATTCGCGGCCACGATCCGCCCCGAGTTCATGCCAGACAAAAAGGCCGAATAACAGGCCGATACAGATATAAATGGCGCTGGTCGTGAGGCTTTCGCGAACGCCGATTTCTTTCTGCTTGCGGTGGAAAACGCCCAGATCCAGCACCAGCAATACCAGCACGATGCCTAAAAACACCGCCCACATCCATAAAGGTTTGTCCATGCGCTTCTCCGTTTGGCGGGGGTTATAACAGGAAAGAAATTCTTGTCACTCAGAGAATGCGATCGACTGACTCAGTGGGCGCGTCCACACGGCGGTTCAAGGAGTATGCGCAGGGAAAATACGTCCGTACCGTAATAGTGATTCTATTGCAGCGTTTTTTTAAATGAGAAACGAAGCTTCGTCGCAACAAATACGTATGATTAGCCGAAGATTGGTCTGGTCTTCAGCCCAGCCAAGTGTGGCTGATTTTCAAAGAAAATTCACACCCCCCCTCAAAAAGTAAATGCAACCCCCCTATATTTACGCTTTAGTAACGGGGAATTAACGGAAGATTAGGAATTTTATGCGAGAGTGGAATGGTACGAAGACGATGACAGGTCGGGTTCGTATGGGCGCACCGGGAAACGGGCGCGGCGCAGAAGGCGAGGCTGAAGGCGGGGTGATGGTTGCCCCGGCCAGAACCAGACCGAAGCGGCCGCCCATGTACAAGGTGATCCTGCTGAATGACGACTATACGCCGATGGAGTTTGTGGTGCAGGTGCTGATGGAAATTTTTCATAAGCCCCAAAGTGAGGCCGTAGAGCTGATGCTCACGGTGCACCAGCAGGGGGCGGCAGTTGCGGGAATTTACACCCGCGAGGTCGCCGAAACCAAATCGGAAGAAGTCGTGGAAGCAGCGCGGATCCCCGAGTACCCCTTGCAATGTGCGCTCGAACCAAACGAGTGAACCACAAAGGAAGACACACCATGTTGTCGCAACAGCTCGAATCTACCTTGCACAAAGCCCTGGCTCTGGCCAGACATCACCGCCATGAATATGCGACACTTGAGCATTTACTGCTGGCGCTGACAGAAGACACAGACGCAGCCCCCGTGCTGCGCGGGGTGGGGGTGAATCTTGAAGGGCTGCAGGCGGCACTCATGGATTTTGTCGGGCAGGAACTGGCCGGGCTGGTGGTTGATCATGTGGAGGAAGTGCGCCCCACGGCCGGTTTCCAGCGTGTAGTCCACCGCGCGGCGATTCATGTGCAATCCGCCGGAAGGCAGGAGGTAAACGGTGCGAATGTGCTGGTGTCGCTGTTTTCAGAACGCGAATCCCACGCGGTTTATTTTCTTGCCGAGCAGGAAGTCAGCCGGAAAGATGTGGTGAATTATATCGCCCACGGGGTGGTGAAATACAGCGACCTGAGCCGCATTGCCCTGCCGCGCAGTGAGCATCAGGAAGAATCCCTTGATGATGGCTCCATCCGCTACAGTGTCGCCAAGGAAGAAGCAGGGAGTGACAGCGCGAAAGATCCGCTTTCGCTTTACTGCCATAACCTCAATAAAAAAGCGCTGGCGGGCAAGACCGATATTCTCATCGGCCGCGAAAAAGAGATTGAACGCACGGTGCAGATTTTATGCCGCCGCACCAAAAACAACCCGCTGCTAGTGGGTGAGGCAGGTGTGGGCAAAACCGCGATTGCCGAAGGGCTGGCGCTGCGCATCACCCGCGGCGAGGTGCCACAGGTGCTGAAAAACGCCGTCATTTTCTCGCTCGATATGGGCTCGCTTCTGGCCGGCACACGCTACCGCGGCGATTTTGAAGAGCGGATGAAAGCCGTGATCAAATCCATCGAAAAATTGCCCGGTGCGATTTTATTTATCGATGAAATCCACACCATCATTGGTGCCGGCTCCACCTCCGGCGGGGCGCTGGATGCCTGCAATCTGCTCAAGCCCGCCCTCGCGCGCGGCTCGCTCAAATGCATCGGCTCGACCACGTTTAAGGAGTATAACCAGACCATCGAGAAAGACCGGGCGCTTGCGCGCCGCTTCCAGAAAATCGATGTGATGGAGCCAAGTGCCGAAGATGCGGTGAAAATTCTGCGCGGCCTCAAGCCCTACTATGAAGAGCATCATCAGGTGCGCTTCCAGCCTGCGGCGATTGAGGCGGCAGTCGAGCTTTCCGTGCGCTATATTCATGACCGCAAACTGCCCGACAAGGCGATCGATGTGATGGATGAAGCCGGAGCCGCCCAGATGCTGCTGCCGGAACATAAGCGCAAGAAAACCATCGGGGTGAAGGAGATTGAGGAAATCATCGCCAAAATGGCGCGCATGCCCGGCAAAACCATCTCCATGGATGATGCGGAGGCGCTGCGCCACCTCGAGAAAAACCTCAAACTCACCGTGTTCGGTCAGGACCGGGCGATTGAGGAACTCACCTCCGCCATTAAAATGGCGCGGGCGGGACTGCGCGAGGAAACCAAGCCCATGGGCTGCTACCTCTTTACCGGCCCCACAGGGGTGGGAAAAACGGAAGTCGCCAACCAGCTTGCCAAAGCGCTGGGCATGGAGCTGGTGCGGTTTGATATGTCGGAATATATGGAGAAACACACGGTCTCTGCCCTTATCGGCGCGCCGCCGGGCTATGTGGGGTATGATCAGGGCGGGCAGCTGACGGATGCGGTGGATAAAACCCCCTATGCCGTGGTGCTGCTCGATGAAATTGAAAAAGCCCATCCGGATATTTTCAACATTCTGCTGCAGGTGATGGATTATGGCCGGCTCACCGACCAGAACGGCAAGCAGATCAATTTCCGCAACACCATTGTGATTATGACCAGCAATGCGGGCGCCGCGGAAATCAGCCGCTCGCCCATGGGCTTTACCCGCGACGACCGGGCGGGCGAAGATCAGGAAGCCATCAAACGCCTCTTTACGCCGGAGTTCCGTAACCGGCTGGATGCGGTGGTAAGCTTCGATCACTTAAGCCGCGAGGTGGTGAAACATGTGGTCGGCAAGTTTGTGTATAAGCTGGAATCGCAACTGAGCGAACGCAATGTCACCATCAGCCTGACCGATGCCGCCAGCGACTGGCTGGCCGAAAAAGGCTATGACCGGCAAATGGGCGCTCGGCCTCTGGCACGGCTGATTGCCGATAAAATCAAAAAGCCCCTCGCCGAGGAAGTCTTATTCGGCAAACTGAGCAAGGGCGGCAGTGTAAAAATCGGTGTGAAAGACGATGAACTTACGTTCAGTTTTGTTGCGGGCAAGTCTGCAGCAAAAACCCCGGCCGCCGCGAAGCAGCCAGATGATGAACTGGTCGGGTAAGCGGGGGCGTCATGACTGAATCCGAACGCAAACCCAATCCCACGAAAGAAAACGAGGAGGCCATCCGTACCGTTTTTGCCAATGCGATTCTGCAAGAAGGCAACGTTATTACGGACGCTAGTTATAGCTCTCCAGATAAGAAAAATAATAGAGTTTATCGCTACTTTCACAATAGTGACGGCACGATGTTTTTCGGTGCGGATCTTCCACCCCCTCGGCCTGAATCTCAAGGGCTGCTATTTACTCTGGATAATTATATTTTTAGTGGAAAAGACCCAAATGGAACCATCCAACGGGACATTAGAAACAGAGATTATTTGCAGAGGATAGTAGAAGAGCGGGATTCAAAAAACTCTGGGCGCCGTGAAGCTAACCTGCAAAAACAAACCCTCGATCCTTTTCTCAAGGCAATCAAAGAACGCTATGGCCTTAAGGTTCTTGGCTGTGATGTCACATATCAATCCCCGACACAAAAGCCATCTCGGCCTATTGCGCCGAAGATTTTTCTCTACACTTCCTATAGCGATGAGAAAAAATTAAAAGCGGCCTGCGGTGAACTTGAGAAACTGGCTCAAGAGGGGTTGCGGAAAACCGTTACGATAAAAGAACTTTTTTCCAAAGAGAGCCTCACTGAAGGACCAGAAAGCCTCGATAAGGAAGTTGCA
>CANHAG010000138.1 GCA_947458525.1 Rhodospirillaceae bacterium
AAACGTAGGGGTGGGCTTCAGGATGAATCCCTGTTGCGCCAGTTACCATTCATGATGAACGCTTGTGAAGATTATTATGAACACAGCAATCAACTTTTTAAAACCGGAAAACACACGGCGGGGGCGCTGAAGAATGTTTTAGCCGAAATGAAGGGATTACGGCTGCAGCTTGAGGGGCACATTCAGGCCATTAATCCCGATACTGATGCGCAGCTTGATCAGGAAGCGCTAGATGGTGTGCTGGCCAAAATTTTCACGAAATTAGTACATCTTGAGCGGTCAATTTATACAGCAATGAGAGGCCAATCGAGCAATCAATGGCGCGATTTTTATCGGTCCCTCGAGATTGAGAAAGGGGTCGAAAACTATCGAGGGTAGCAATGTCGAAAGACTTATCTGAGGCCTAAGTTTCTCGCGCTTGCCAAACATCGCATGCTTTTCTAAACTCGCAGCCTATGGCCGGGCATTCCCAGTTTAAGAATATCATGGTGAGGAAAGGCGCGCAGGATAAAAAGCGCGGCAAAATTTTCACCAAAATCATCCGCGAGATTATGGTGGCGGCCAAGTCCGGCGCGCCGGAGATTCAGAAAAACCCGAAGTTACGCGCCGCGGTGATGAAGGCACGGGGCGAAAACATGCCCAAAGATAAAATCGAGGCGGCGATCGCCAAAGGCGCAGGCCTTGGGGAGGGCGAGAATTACGAGGCCGTGCGCTATGAGGGCTATGGGGCGGCTGGCGTCGCGGTGATTGTCGAGGCGCTGACCGATAACCGCAACCGCACAGCCGCAGAAATGCGCAGCGCCTTCCTGAAATATGGCGGGTCGCTTGGGGAAACCGGCTCGGTCGGGTTCATGTTTGAACATCTGGGGCTGATGGAATACCCCGCCGCGCAGATTCTGGAAGAAGCCATGTTAGACGCCGCGATTGAGGCGGGCGCTGAGAATGTGGAAACGGCCGATGGCCGCCATACTATTACCACCGCGCTTTCTTCCTTTGCCGCAGTGCGGGATGCGCTCGCCCAGCGCTTTGGCGACCCGCTCAGCGCCAAGCTGGTCTGGCGTGCGAAAATTTCTGCGTCCGCTGCAGGCGAAGAGGCGAAAAAAATCCTCGCCCTTATCGAGGCGCTTGAAGATCATGACGACGTGCAGGAGGTCTTCACCAATATCGAAATCTCGGCGGATGAATTACAGAAACTAAGTGCGTGAGCAGGCGGGTTTGCACCTGCGATAAAAACCGTCATTGCGAGCGATAGCGAAGCAATCTATAGTCATTTGCATAAATAATGACACATCATTATTTATGCGTCTCGCTCGCGGAGTTTACCCCCGCGCAGGCGGGGGCGGCGGAAAACCGCCGCTTACGGAGGACGGTTTTGATACTCACGTGTGCAATAAACTGCTCACGTGAGTATATCTTTCTTCTGTAGGTTAAGATGGATTGCTTCGGCCTTGCGGCCTCGCAATGACGAACCAAAGGAGTCACCCGCGCCACGCTGGATTCCTGCCTTCGCAGGAATGACAAGAGGCAGGGGTTGGGCGTATGCGGGATTGTCTTCTAAGTTGTCATACCAGCGAAAGCTGGTATCCAGTCTTCCTGAACAAAAATTCTGAGGCGCCGACGCGCCGCGCTGGATTCCTGCCTTCGCAGGAATGACAAGAGAAGAGGCCGTCCGCAATGACCAACCAAAGGATCCACCATGCGCCGGATTATCGGTATTGACCCCGGCCTCACCCGCACTGGCTGGGGCGTGATTATCAGTGACGGATCGCGCCTGCAGTTTGTTGGCTGCGGCACGATTGCGGCGTCTGACAGCACCATGCCGCTGGCCGCACGGCTGCTGCGCCTGCATGAGGGATTGGAAAAGGTCTTGAGCGAACACTCGCCCACCGAAGCGGCGATGGAAGAGACGTTTGCCACTGCGAACGGCGCATCGACCTTAAAGCTGGGTCAGGCGCGCGGCGCGCTGATGCTGACGCTCGCCCAGGCCGGATTGAGCGTGGCGGAATATGCGACCCGCACGGTGAAAAAATCACTCGTGGGCACGGGCAGGGCAGAAAAACATCAGGTGGCGGAGATGGTGTCGCTGCTGCTGCCGCCTGCCCGGCAGGCGCTTATGGGCGAGAAACATGATGCGAGCGACGCGCTGGCCATTGCCATCTGCCATGCGCATCACAGGTAGCTGTGAGCCGTGAGCGGCGAGGTTTTAGCTCTTACTGTACAAGAGGAAAACTCTTGCCACATACTCAGGAAAGCTGAAACCTCACGGCTCACAACTCACGGCTTCGTCCTGTGCATCACTCGCACGAGGCACTAGGCACGGGGCACGAGGCGCGCTATAACCACGCCATGATCGGCAAACTGACCGGACGGCTTGATTCCATCGCAGACGACCATGTGCTTATTGATGTGCAGGGCGTGGGGTATGTGGCGTTTGCCAGCCAGCGTACGCTCAGAATGATGCCGGAGACGGGCGGCATGGTGAGCCTCATCATCGAAACCCATGTGCGCGAAGATCATATCCATCTTTATGGTTTCGCTAATGCCGAGGAGCGCGACTGGTTCAAGATTCTCACCACCGTGCAGGGGGTGGGGGTGAAAATGGCCATGGCGATTCTCGGGGTGTTCGCGCCGGAGCAGTTGCTGAATACCATCGCCGCGCAGGATAAAAAAGCACTCACGACGGTGAGCGGGGTGGGGCCGAAACTTGCGGAGCGTATTCTCACCGAACTCAAATCCACCGTCGGTAAAATGACCGGCGGCAGGGTGATGCCGGTGGTGGCGGCTGGGAAGCCGCCCGCCAAAAAAGCCGCGTCAAGTCTAAGTGAGGATGCGGTCTCGGCGCTGGTGCATCTGGGCTATCCGCGCACGGAGGCCTTTACGGCCGTGGCGCGCCAGTTGCAGGCACAGCCCGAGCTTAAGCTTGATCAGTTGATTCGTGATAGCCTGAAGGAGCTGGCCGCGTGAAGCCCGCCACATCGCTTGTAACCGGCGCGCGGCAGGAGCAGGACGCGGTGGAAACCAGCCTGCGCCCGCAGATGCTGGATGATTTCACCGGCCAGCCTCAGGCGGTGGAAAATCTGCGCGTATTTATTGCTGCGGCCAGAGCCCGCGGCGAGGCGCTCGATCACAGTTTGCTTTACGGCCCGCCGGGCTTAGGCAAAACCACCCTTGCCCAGATTATCGCGCGTGAGCTCGGGGTGAGTTTCCGCGCCACCTCCGGCCCGCTACTGACCCGGGCGGGGGACTTGGCCGCGATTCTCACCAATCTGCAGGCGAATGACGTATTATTCATTGACGAAATCCACCGCCTCAATGCGGCGGTGGAGGAAGTGCTCTATCCCGCCATGGAAGACTATAAGCTCGACGTGATTATTGGCGAGGGCCCTTCGGCGCGTACGGTGCGGATAGATTTGCCGCCGTTCACGCTCGTAGGCGCCACGACGCGGCTCGGGCTGCTCACCGGCCCCTTGCGCGACCGGTTTGGCATTCCCCTCAAACTGAATTTTTACGACGTGGCGGAGCTGAAAAAAGTCATCACCCGTGCTGCCGCGCTCATGCAGATGCCGCTGGCGGGTGACGGGGCAGAGGAAATTGCCCGCCGTGCGCGCGGCACGCCGCGCATTGCGGTGCGGCTGCTCAAGCGGGTGCGGGATTTTGCGCAAGCCCAGAAACAGGCGGTGGTGGATGCGGGCTTTGCGGATAGCTCGCTGCGTAAACTCGAGGTGGATGGGCTCGGGCTAGATGCCTCTGACCGGCGCTATCTGCATTTCATCGCCGAGCATTATGATGGCGGGCCAGTGGGGGTGGAGACCATCGCCGCCGGGCTTTCCGAAGCGCGCGATTCCATCGAAGAAACGGTGGAGCCGTTTCTGCTCCAGCTTGGGTTCATTCAGCGCACGCCGCGTGGCCGGGTGTTGACCCGCACGGCCTATCAGCATCTTGGCCTCACCCCGCCGCATCGCCCAGCGCCCACAGAGCAGCTGGGGCTGCTGGATGGGGAGGCTAGCCAGGAGCCGTGAGCCGAGAGATTTTAGCGCTTTTCATGCATTCAGAAAAAGCTAAAACCTCAAGGCTCACGGCTCAAAGCCAGAGGAACCGAATGACACACCCTTTCCACTTTACCGCCCGCGTCTATTATGAGGATACGGATGCCGGGGGCGTGGTGTACTACGCCAATTACCTCAAATATGCCGAGCGGGCGCGCACCGAATGGCTGCGCAGCCTCGGGATTCACCAGCAGCAATTATGGGAAAAAGAGGGGGTCGGGTTTGTGGTAACCCACGCTGATATCCGCTTCAAACAGCCGGCAAAACTTGAGGATGAAATCACCATTGAAACGCGCTTGCACCATATCGGCAAAGCCCGTATGAGTATGCGCCAAACCCTCCGCCGGAAAGATGCGGTACTGGTGGAGATGGCGGTGGAAATTGCCTGTGTGCGCGGCGGGAAACCAATGCGGATACCGGAAAAAATCACCCGCCTGCTTGCTGAATTTCTGCCGCTTACTGAGTGAGGAACCATCATGAAAATTTCTGCTGCGGTGTCTGCACCTGTGTCGGGCGTTGATGCGGCCAATGTCGCCGGTACGGTGAATGGCTCGGCCGGGGGCGCACATTCTTTGCTGAGCCTGTTTCTAAACGCCGATCCGCTGGTGATGTTCATCATGCTGCTGCTGGTGGGCATGTCGATTGCCAGCTGGGCGATCATTTTTGAGAAATGGATGACCTTCCGCCAGCTGGCCGGGCGCAGCGAGAATTTTGAAAATGATTTCTGGTCGGCCGAAGCGCTCGATAAATTTTATGAGAAGGCGAAAAAGCGCAAATCCCGCAACCCCATGGCGCTGATGTTTGTGGCGGCGATGGAAGAATGG
>CANHAG010000139.1 GCA_947458525.1 Rhodospirillaceae bacterium
CACCCCGTTTGTCATTGCGAGAAGCGTAGCGACGAAGCAATCCATCTTGTCTTAAAGAAGTGAAGATGGATTGCTTCGGCTTCGCCTCGCAATGACGGAATAAGGCATAAATCCCCTTGTACAAAGACTATCCCTGTTTTAGAGCCATACGTCAAATGACGGGCGTGCAAAGCAACATACACGATACTGAGGTGGCAATCATCGGCGCCGGGCCGGTCGGGCTGTTTGCTGTTTTTGAACTCGGCATGCTCAAAATCCGCTGCCATGTGGTTGATGCTCTTGGGGAAATCGGCGGCCAGTGCGCCGCGCTTTACCCCGAAAAACCCATTTATGACATACCCGGCTTCCCAAGTGTGAATGGGGAGGATTTGATTAAAAACCTCGCCAGACAGGCCGCGCCCTTCGCGCCTGTGTATCATCTCGGGCAGCAGGTGGTTTCGTTGACCGCTCAGCGTTCACCGTCAACCGAACATACGGTCAACGGTGAACCGTCAACGGTCAAGCTCTGGCAGCTCACCACCGACAAGGGCACGGTTATCCGCGCCCGCGCCGTCATCATCGCCGCCGGGTGCGGGGCGTTCGGGCCTAACCGCCCGCCGCTTGCTGGCATAGAATCCTATGAAGGCACGAGCGTGCATTACCTTGTTACCCAGCGCGAGCAGTTCCGCGACAAAACCCTCGTCATTGCGGGCGGGGGCGATTCAGCGGTGGACTGGGCAAATTCTCTGGGCGAGCTGGCAAAGAAAATCTATGTTGTCCACCGGCGGGATAAATTCCGCGCCATGCCCGAATCGGTGGCGCGCATGAAGGCGCTCGAGGCGGCTGGGAAAATTGAAATGGTCGTGCCCTACCAGCTGGCCGGGCTTGAGGGTGACGGAACGCGCCTGAGCGCCGTGACCGTGGCTACGCTTGGCGGCCAGACACGCCAGCTTCAGGCGGATCATCTGCTCGCGTTCTTCGGGCTTTCCATGGATCTGGGGCCGATTGCGAGCTGGGGGCTGAACCTGCATCTCAACCATATCACCACCCACCCGACCACGGCCGAAACCAATACGCCCGGTATTTTCGCCATTGGCGATATTGCGACCTATGAACATAAGCTCAAGCTTATTCTCTGCGGGTTTTCGGAAGCCGCCTTCGCGGCACATGCAATCTATAAACTCCTGCATCCGAATCAGGCGCTGCATTTTGAGTATTCGACCAGTAAAGGCGTGCCGGGGAGTTCGTAATTCGTAATCCCTCATTCGGGGATTCGAGCTGTAAATGACGAATTACGTTTTTTCCCCTTGACGCCTCAGGGTCGCCTCTCTATAACACGCGCTCTCACGCGGGGGTGCGCCCAAAAATTTCTCGGCAAACCCAGAGTTTCTGCGCCTCTCCGCGAGAAAATAGATTCACTTAACGTCCTATCGGTGCAGTGACCGAATAGCGCGGAAAAGGAGATGCCAGATGCCGACTATCAATCAGTTGGTTCGTAAGTCACGCACGCCGAACAAGCGCCGCAACAAGGTGCCGGCGATGGAAGCCTGCCCGCAGAAGCGCGGCGTCTGCACCCGTGTCTATACCACCACCCCGAAAAAACCGAACTCCGCGTTGCGTAAAGTTGCCAAAATTCGCCTCACCAACGGGTTTGAGGTGATTGGTTATATTCCGGGTGAAGGCCATAACCTGCAGGAACACTCGGTGGTGATGATTCGCGGCGGCCGGGTGAAAGACTTGCCCGGTGTGCGCTACCATATCATCCGCGGCACGCTGGACACGCAAGGGGTTGCCAACCGTAAACAGCGCCGTTCAAGCTACGGCGCGAAACGTCCGAAATGACGGTAAGCCTTAGCGGCTTTGCCGCTTAGGCTCCCGTCATCCCCGCGCAGGCGGGGATCTGGTGAAAAGATGTTAGTTAGAGATTTGATCGTTAACGCGTAAAAAAGGAGGGTGGATAGAGTGAATAGGGAAGCTGGTGAAGTGGGATGCGTCTCACTGGAAAACAGCGCTAGTCACTAACCACTGGGAACTATATGTCACGTCGTCACGCTGCAAAAGAACGGGTTGTTTTCCCGGATGCCAAATATGGCAGCCTCGTCGTCAGCAAATTCATGAGCTGCCTGATGTATGACGGCAAGCGCTCCGCTGCGGAAGAGATTGTGTATGGCGCGTTTGATATTGTCGCGCAGAAATCGGGCAAGGAAGCGATCGCCATTTTCAATCAGGCGATGGATAATGTGAAGCCGACGGTGGAAGTGCGCTCCCGCCGTGTGGGTGGGGCAACCTACCAGGTGCCGACTGAAGTGCGCGCCAAGCGCCAAACGGCGCTTGCGATTCGCTGGCTGATTGCGGCGCTGCGCGCGCGCGGCGAAAAAACCACGCAGGCGCGCCTCGCGGGTGAGTTATTAGATGCCGCCGCAGGACGCGGCTCGGCGATTAAAAAACGTGAAGATACCCACCGCATGGCCGAGGCAAACAAAGCCTTCAGCCATTACCGGTGGTAGGTTTTACGAATTGACGAAATAACGAACAGACGAATTGACGAAAAGGAGATGAGTATGAGGAATTAAGGGGTTTGGGGGGCTGATTCGTCAGTTCGTCATTTCTTCATTTCCTCAGTTCATAAACATCATGCCCCGTACGACACCACTGGAACGCTACCGCAACATCGGCATCTGCGCGCATATCGACGCGGGCAAGACCACGACGACCGAGCGCATTCTTTATTACACCGGCCGCAGCCATAAGATTGGCGAAGTGCATGAAGGTGCTGCGACGATGGACTGGATGGAGCAGGAGCAGGAGCGCGGGATTACCATCACTTCAGCGGCGACGACCTGCTACTGGAACGATCACCGCATTAATATCATTGATACGCCTGGCCACGTGGATTTCACCATTGAGGTGGAACGTTCCATGCGCGTGCTCGACGGTGCAGTGGCCGTGTTTGACTCGGTGGCGGGTGTGGAGCCGCAATCTGAAACTGTCTGGCGTCAGGCCGATAAATACGGTGTGCCGCGCATCTGTTTCATCAATAAGATGGACCGGGTGGGTGCGGATTTCTACCGCTGTGTGGATATGATTATCGACCGGCTGGGCGCCCGCCCGCTGGTGCTGCAGCTGCCGCTCGGGGCGGAGGACGAATATAAAGGCATCATCGATCTCGTGAAAATGCAGGCCGTGGTGTGGAAGGACGAATCCCTCGGCGCGAAGTTCGATTATGTTGAGATTCCTGCCGACTATGCCGCCAAGGCAAAAGAATACCGCGAGAAGCTGGTGGAAACAGCCGTAGAGCAGGACGATGTGCTGCTGGAGAAATATCTGGGCGGCGAAGAGCCGTCGGAGGCGGATCTTAAGCGCTGCATCCGCAAGGGTACGGTAAGCTTTGCGTTCGTGCCGGTGATTTGCGGCTCGGCCTTCAAAAATAAAGGCGTGCAGCCGCTGCTCGACGCGGTGGTGGATTTCCTCCCCAACCCGCTTGACCGTGGCGTGATTGAAGCCACCGACATGCATGACAAGGAGAAGAAACTCCCCCGCAAGCCGGATGATAATGACCCACTCGCCATGCTCGCCTTCAAGATTATGGATGACCCGTTTGTCGGCTCCATCACCTTCTGCCGTATTTATTCGGGCAAGGTGGAATCCGGCACGGGGATTTTGAACTCCACCAAAGACCGTAAAGAGCGCGTAGGCCGGATGCTGCTGATGCATGCGAACAGCCGGGAAGATATCAAGGAAGCGTTTGCGGGTGACATTGTGGCGCTCGCAGGCCTCAAAGAAACCCGCACGGGTGACACGCTGTGCGACGCGGCCAAGCCCGCCGTGCTTGAGCGTATGGAATTCCCCGATCCCGTAATCGAAGTGGCGATTGAGCCGAAATCAAAAGCGGATCAGGAAAAGCTCGGAGTCGCCCTTTCCAAGCTCGCTGCGGAGGATCCGTCCTTCCGCGTGTCAACGGATCATGAGACCGGCCAGACCATTCTGAAAGGCATGGGCGAGCTGCATCTTGATATCAAGGTGGATATTCTCCGCCGTACCTATAAAGTGGATGCGAATGTGGGTGCGCCGCAAGTGGCCTACCGCGAGACCATCAGTAAAAGCTATACGGAAGACTATACCCACAAGAAACAATCCGGTGGTTCGGGTCAGTTCGCGCGCGTGATTATCGTGTTTGAACCGCAGGCGCCCGGTGCGGGGTTTGAGTTTGAAAGTAAAGTGGTGGGCGGCTCGGTGCCTAAAGAATATATTCCGGGTGTGGAAAAAGGGCTTGATTCCATGCTGGGTTCAGGCGTGCTTGCCGGGTTCCCGGTGATTGACTTCAAGGCCACGCTGATTGACGGGGCGTACCATGATGTGGATTCAAGTGCGCTGGCGTTTGAAATTGCGGCGCGCGCAGCTTTCCGCGAAGGTATGGCCAAGGCCGGGCCAAAACTGCTTGAGCCGATCATGAAGGTCGAAGTCATTACGCCAGATGATTACATGGGCGATGTGATTGGCGATTTATCAAGCCGCCGCGGCACGGTGCAGGGCATGGATCAGCGCGGTAATGCGCGGGTGGTCAATGCGCAGGTGCCGCTTGCCCAGATGTTTGGCTATGTGAATACGCTGCGCTCGATGACGCAGGGGCGTGCGAATTACTCGATGGTCTTCAGCCATTACGCGGAAGTGCCCGCGAACGTGGCGGAAGAGATCAAGAAGAAAGTTGCATAACTGAGTTTTAAGATAGGGAGAGAGTCATGGCAAAAGAGAAATTCAACCGCAGCAAACCGCACTGCAATATCGGCACGATTGGTCACGTGGATCACGGCAAAACGTCGCTGACCGCGGCGATCACCAAAATTCTGGCCGAAACGGGCGGGGCGACCTACCGCGCCTATGATTCGA
>CANHAG010000140.1 GCA_947458525.1 Rhodospirillaceae bacterium
GTGACAATAGCGTCCGGCGGCAGCACTTCCTGCTCGGGAAGATGCTCGCTGTAAGTGGCGTAATCTGTGGTGGTAAGGGGTTGCGTGTCAGGCTCCGGCAATTCCTGATACGCTACCGGCTCAATCTCGGGAACAAGATTTTCCACGACTTCCTCAAGCGGCATATCGGGCTGCTCGCCCGCTTCGGCGACAAATCCGTCATCCTCACGCTCGCCGCGCCCGCCATAGCGGGATTCACGCGCCGCCTGTTCACGCTCAAATGCTTCTTCCTCGGCGGCTTCTTCGGCCTCGGCCTCGGCGATCTGCTCCTCCAGCAATTTCTGTTTATCGGCCACGGGAAGCTGGTAATAATCCGGGTGGATTTCCGAGAAGGGTAAAAACCCCTGTTTGCCGCCGCCATATTCGACAAAAGCGGCCTGAAGTGACGGCTCTACCCGCGTGATTTTGGCAAGGTATATATTGCCCTTGATTTGCGCTTTAGACGCGGTGACGAAATCATATTCGCACAATGTCTCGCCTTCGAGAATGGCGACCCGCGCCTCATCCGGGTGGACGGCGTCAATGAGCATGCGTTTATCCATGAGTATCTCCTGTTGGGAGATGCCTCTTAAAAATTCACCACAATCGTGCAAAACAGTAATGCGCAACTGATGTTACGCCTGAACCCGCGACCCACCAGAAGCCCACGCCGCCAGAGAGGGCGGGGAGGTCTTAAGGCCATCTTCCGGGATTTGTCCCCGGAAATTCTGTACCAGCAAGGTCATTCGACGCATGTTTCTGTTTGCACGATGCCTGAATTTTCCAAGGCATCTCAAAAGTTTATATTATCTGCCGCCGCCTGCGTGCACCCGGATTTTTCTACCAATGGGTCGCCGGCTGCCGCCGAATTTCGTTCCCGCAATCCCCATGATTGCGTGTGACATAGCTTTACGCGATTCCCACCCAAGGCGCAATGGTTATTTGGGGTGGGTGGCTAAAGGCTCTATGCCCAAATTTACCCGCGTGCCAAGGCCATCTCTATTATTCAGTGGTTCATGGTCGCAGACCGCGGCCGCCTGTTTGCCTTTTAGAAACCACTAACGGCAATTTTGTTCTGGATGACGAGCTCTAAAATTATTCAATAGATCATTCCCACTCGGGCATTCTCTTGACTCCCCTGAGGTGGGATTGAATGAAATGGGTGTTGCCGATGAAGTCGAAATTATGCCCTTAGGTATTGCGTAAGGATTTGTAAGTCTTGGCATTCCAGCATTTCGGGGTATTCCATCCCTCCACACATTTTCACTTGCCAACTCTTGATATTTTGCTGCCGGATGTTGCGTTTCGGGAGTCTCTTTTGCCATGGTATCTCTTACGCGTCTGAAAACTTCTCTTTGGCGTAGAAGGTCAGTTGAATCATCCACCCCGTTGGGAGATGTTCTTGGGCGCGCTCTCTCAGTCATGCCGCCTATATTCTCGGCCAGCTGATTTCTGATACGGTCAAGCTCATTTTGAAAATTTGTTGCTGCCGCGTCGCCTATAGCGCCACCAGATCTTGTAGCTTGACGTAAATGCCCAATAATATTCTGGTCATTGTTGCGCAACGCCTCAAGAATTACAGCATTGATGATTACCTGATTGACGACCCCGGCTCTATCATACGCACTACGAGACATAAAAGCTCCCTGTTGCTTGATTACCTGCTCACCCTAACGCAAAAATTTTAAGAAACTCTTAACATAGGGCAAGTTTTTTGTGTTCCCATACCGAATATATAACCTGAACCGCCAGAAAGCCCGGCCATGGCGGCCTGAAGCCCCACGGCAATTTCCAGCGCCTGAGCCATGGCCGCGCGGCGGGCGGCTTCCTGCTCTCCCTTTCCCGCAAGGTCATTGGCACATTTATGCAGCCGGGCGGTATCCATTGGGGGTATCTGCCTGCTAAGCGCCAGATCCGCAAGATAGCGACTCACTCTGGCCAGAGCCTCCTCATAAGAGGCGGCGCAACCTTCTCCGCCCTCCTTTGCCTGCGCAATAGTCTCTGCCGCCAGCAAAATGGCGTGATGCTCAACATGAGGCGGAAGTTCTTCCCCCCGCGTTTTTCTGCACTGATCGTGATATTTTACGGTCACGGGCGGTATAGTAGCACCATAAATAGGGTTCGAATATGAAGATTTGATGACAATTTTACGCGCAAATCTTCATCAATTTGTCACATTTTCTGCGTCATTTTTTGTTAGTATCAAGCGTAGGAGAGACCTATGACTACACAATCCGCCGCAGCGCCGCAAGCACCACCGCCGCCAGCAACACCGCCTTCTACTCCATCGGGAGCGGCCGAGGCAGGGAAGGCTGCCGCTAACGCCTTCAGCAACCCACGCGGGACGATTGAGGGCTGGGGGCGGGGGGTTGCTGAGTTTTTCAATAATCTCAAGGCCGGGAATGCTATTGGTGGTGCGCTTGGCATGGTGGGTGCGTGGCTCATCGGCAGTATGTTCGGCGCCGGCCCGTTTCAGACAATTTTGATGGTGCTGCTCCTGCCGCTTGGGCTGTATCTGGGTGCCAAAGCCGCCGGAGACTGGAGTAAGGATGTGGCGCCGCCAGCGAGTAACAGAGGGGATAGACCTCCAACTAGAAATGAGCATCGAGGCCGCGAGCAGGGGCAGAGACAGGGACAGAGGCAGGGGCAGAGGCAGGGGCAGAGGCAGAGGCAGACACAGACACACGTAAGCGAACCGCCTACAAACGTTGCGATGGCGAATCTTGATACTGTTGAAAATAATAGTATCGCTTTTTTGAATCCAGAAGTGTCACTGGGTGCGCCTGTAGCTCCAGGTACTATTCTCACTCCATCTGACCTGCCCTTCGTACAGCCGGTAATGCAGGCAGAGGCATCGACCGGCCGATCCACAGGCTAACACAGCTTCCCCTTGCATTCCTGCGGGTTTTCGCTAGTTTCTGCGGCCAATGGCCGCCAAACCACAACCGCCCGAGCAGATTCTCCGTGTCGAATTCAAAGACGCGCTGGGTGAGCGCTACCTTGCATATGCGCTTTCTACCATCACTGCCCGCTCATTGCCGGATGTGAGGGATGGGCTTAAGCCCGTGCATCGCCGCCTGCTTTACGCCATGCTGCAACTGAAGCTTGACCCAAGCGCTGGCTTCAAGAAATGCGCGCGCGTGGTGGGGGATGTCATCGGTAAATACCACCCCCACGGTGATACGGCGGTTTATGATACCATGGTGCGGCTCGCGCAGAATTTCGCCGTGCGCTATCCGCTGGTGGAGGGGCAGGGGAATTTCGGCTCGATTGATGGCGATAATGCGGCCGCCATGCGTTATACCGAGGCGCGCCTGACGGATGTGGCCGTGGCGCTGATGGAAGATATTAACGCGGATACGGTGGATTTCCGCCCGACTTATGATGGCAGTGAGCAGGAACCGGTGGTGCTGCCTGCGGGCTTCCCCAATCTGCTGGCGAATGGCGCGGAAGGTATCGCGGTGGGGATGGCGACCGCCATTCCGCCCCATAATATCCTGGAGCTGTGCGACGCGCTTTCTTACCTCATTAAAAGCCCCGAGGCGCGGATTGAGACGCTGCTCAACCATGTGGAGGGGCCGGATTTCCCCACGGGCGGGCTGATTGCGGAAGCGCGCGAAACCATTGCTGAGGCCTATACTACCGGCCGTGGCAGTCTGCGGGTGCGGGCGCGGTGGGTGAAGGAAAATCTAAGCCATGGGCTTTACCAGATTGTGGTGACGGAAATTCCCTATCAGGTGCAGAAATCCAAACTGATTGAAAAAATCGCCGACTTGTTCCGCGAGAAAAAACTGCCACTGCTTGGCAATATTCAGGATGAATCCACCGATACGGTGCGGATTGTGCTTGAGCCGAAATCGCGCAGTGTCGAGCCTGAGATGCTCATGGAGTCGCTTTATAAAGTGACCGATCTTGAGACCCGCTACGCCATGAACCTTAACGTCATTGCGGCGGATGGTATTCCACGGGTGATGAATCTGCGCGAGCTGCTCAAAGCCTATCTCGATCACCGCCATGAAGTGCTGGCGCGCAAGAGCGCATTCCGCCTGGCCGAAATTGCGCGGCGGCTCGAGATTCTTGAGGGGCTGCTGATCTGCTACCTCAACCTTGATAAAATCATCAAAATCATCCGCGAGGAAGATGAGCCCAAAGCGGTGATGATGAAGAAATTTTCGCTTACCGAATTACAGGCCGAATCCATCCTCAATATGCGGCTGCGCCAGTTGCGCAAGCTTGAGGAAGTTGAAATCAGGCGTGAACATAAGGCGCTTAAAGAAGAACAGAAGCACCTGAAAGCCCTGCTCAAAGATGAGGGCTTGCGCTGGCAGGCGATCGGTGAAGAAATCAAAGCACTGAAAAAGCGTTTTGCGGCTGAAAAAGCACTCTCCGCGCGGCGCACGGGGTTTATCGCCCCGCCAAGTGCCAGCGTGATTTCGGTTGAAGCCTTCATTGAAAAAGAGCCGATTACGGTGGTCTGCTCCAGGCTCGGCTGGATTCGCGCCTTCAAGGGGCATCACGACGAGCTGGCGGATTTGAAATTCAAGGAAGGCGATGACGCCCGCTTCCAGCTGAAAGCGAAAACGACGGATAAATTACTGCTCTTTGCAAGTGATGGCAAATGCTTCACCCTTGGCTGCGACAAGCTGCCCGGCGCCAAGGGGCACGGCGAGCCAGTGCGGCTGATGGTGGATCTTGATAATCAGAACGACGTGGTGGCGATGCTGGTTTATACGCCGCAGCGCCGCCTGCTGGTGGCGTCTGACAACGGTAAGGGATTTATTGTGGAGGAAAAAGAACTCCTCGCCCAGACGCGCGGCGGCAAACAGGTGATGAGCCTGCCA
>CANHAG010000141.1 GCA_947458525.1 Rhodospirillaceae bacterium
GCCGGATGCAGGGTTTTCACCCGCCCATCCATCATCTCGGGCAGGCGGGTCAGCGCGCTGACATCCCGCACGCTCAGCCCCATGTTGCGCAAGGCCTCGGCCGTTCCACCGGTGGAGACAAGCGCGACTCCCGCCGCCGCAAGCGCGCGGGCAAATGCCTCAAGCCCGGTTTTATCGGAAACGGAAATCAGGGCTTGCGTGATGGGAAGTGTGGTCATGTCACGAGGCTTTCTGGCTGGGGTCATGATATTCGGGGATGAGGGATTGCAAGGCGCGGCGCACACCCGCCTCATCCGCATTTTTTGCGCACTCCGTCACGTGCGCAAGCTGCGTCAGCACGCGTGCATGATCCAGCATTCGTGCCCCCGCTTTGCGGATGCTCTGATGCGTGGTTGGTGCCAGATGTTCATCCCCATGGAATAATTCTTCAAAGAGTTTTTCGCCCGGGCGCAGGCCGGTATAAATAATCTTGATATCCTCATAAGGCTTAAGCCCCGCAAGCCGAATCATCTGGCAGGCAAGATCTTCAATCCGGATGGGCGCACCCATATCGAGCACATAAATCGTCGCCCGGTCTTCGCTCCTGCTGCCAAGCACGGCCGCCTGCAGCACCAGCTGCACCGCCTCGCCAATCGTCATGAAATAGCGCAGCATATCTTTATGCGTCACCGTTATTGGCCCGCCGCGTGCCAGCTGTTTCTGAAAGAGCGGCACCACAGAGCCGGCGGAGTTCAGCACATTACCAAACCGCACCGTGACAAAGCGCGTGGCACCGCCCTGCGCCGCCAGTGCCTGACAATAAATTTCCGCCGCGCGTTTGGAAGCGCCCATCACGCTTGTCGGGTTCACGGCCTTGTCGGTTGAGACCTGCACCATGGCCTCCACCCCGTGCGCAAGGCAGGCATCGGCCACATATTTGGTGCCAAGCACGTTGGTGAGCACCGCCTGATCGGGATTGCTCTCTGACAGGGGCACATGTTTAATTGCCGCCGCATGGAAGAGAATTTCGGGCGCGTATTGCTGCATCACCCGCGCGAGCTGTTCGGGCGAACGCACATCCCCCAGCACTGCCGCGCGCGGCAGGTCGGGCGCAAGCCGGCCGAGTTCCTGATCCATCTCGTAAAGCAGGTATTCGGAAAGCTCATAAAGAATAATCTGTGCCGGGCGGTAGGCAGCAATTTGCCGCACCAGCTCTGAACCGATCGAGCCGCCCGCCCCAGTCACCATGACCCGCCTGCCGGTAATGAAGGCCTGCATGGCCGGCTTATCAAGCAGTGCCATGGGGCGGCCGAGAATATCTTCGACGGCCACCGGCTGCACCTCATAGGCGCGGTTACCATCGCGCAGCTCGGTCAGACCCGGCAGGCGGGCAAGGGTAATCTGCTGCGCTTCGCCCAGCGCCAGCAGCGCCTCAATCGCCTCCGCCGCTACCGAGGGATCCGCCAGAATCATGCGCTGTGGTTTACGTTTTTTGCGCTCAAGTTTTTTGAGAATATAGGGCACTTCACCAAGCCCGCCATAGACCCGTACATGGTGAATCTCCCGCCCGTGCTGGCTTTCGTCGTCATCCACAATTCCCACCGCGCGGTAGGGGAAATTCGCATTACGCTCCGCCTCGCGGATGAAAAGCTCCGCCTGCGGTGTTCCGCCAATCAGCAGCACCGGCACGCGCGCTGCCCCACGGCCTAAAAGCCGCCCGAGCAGCGCCTGATCTTGCATGAGCCGCCAGACCATGCGCGACCCTGCAAGGCAGGCCATGAGCGTCATCCAGTGAATAAAAAATACCGAGCGCGGGAAGGCCTCAAGCCGCGTGATCTGAAACATGAGAAGGTAAAACAGCAGCAGGGCAATGCTTGCCACCTGCGCAAGCGCGACAAGATCGCTCAGGGAGGTATAACGCCAGACACGGCGGTAAATACGGCTGTAAAGCGAGGCCGCAAGCATGATGAGCGCGAAGCCAATCGCCCCCTCATACCAGAGGGGGTGGTGGAACATTTTCATCGATAGCCGCAGGTAAAGCGCGAAGGCAAAACTGAAGCCGGCCATGCCTGCATCATGGGCAAGAACGAGAAGATGGCGCGGCTGACGTAAGAAATGGATCATGTGCGTGACGGCATACACAGAAAAAACCGTGCTGCCAAGTTTTCGCAGGCATTGCGCATGATGAACCCGAAGGGTTATTTTTCGCGGAATTTAATGCGGCCTTTCGAGAGATCGTATGGCGTCATCTCTACGGTGACCTTGTCACCCGCAAGTACACGGATGCGGTTTTTACGCATGGAACCTGACGCATGCGCCAGCACGACATGGCCATTTTCAAGTGTTACCTTGAACATGGTGTTGGGCAGCACTTCCGTGACCACGCCTTTGAATTCAAGCAGTTCTTCTTTCGCCATACCGGGCGGCTTATAGCACGGTGAAGGAAGGATGCAAGCTGCCAGAAGATACCGGCTATCATGAAGCGCCGCCCTGCCCGCTACCGCACCAGCGCGCGGGGCAGGCGTAAGGTGACTTCCAGCCCGAGAATATGGCCATGTTCGGCGCGGATATTTTCAAGCGTTACTTCCCCGCCATGGCTTTTTGCAATATCCCGTGCGATGGAAAGCCCAAGCCCCACCCCGCCCGTGCGGGTGTTGCGTGACGATTCCAGCCTGAGGAAGGGGCGGAAAACATCCTGCTGCTTTTCTTCCGGAATACCAGGGCCTGTATCACGGATTTTAATGCGCAGGAATGCCGCGCTGATCTCGGTGCTGATGGTAGCATTTTTCCCGTAACGTAGGGCGTTTTCGAGAATATTCTGCAAACAGCGGCGCATGGCCTTGGGGCGCAGCATGAGGGAAACCGGTTCTAGGGGCGCAAGAAGCGTGACCATTTTGCCCTGACGCTGATACGGCTCCACCAGCTCATTCAGCAGGGTTCCAATATCCACCATCAGCGCCGCTTCGCCCGCATCGCCACGGGCAAAATCGAGATATTCGTCGATCATGTGGCGCATTTCCTCAATATCGGCGGCGAGTGACGCGCGGGTCTTGGCGTCAAGCTTTGCCATTTCCATCTCGAGCGTCATGCGTGTAAGTGGCGTGCGCAGATCATGCGAAATACCGGCCAGCATTTCCGTGCGGCTTGCTACCGCGCGCCGCACCCGGTCGGCCATAATCAGGAAGGCGCGACCTGCGCGGCGTACTTCACTGGCGCCGCGGGGTCTGAACTCCTCCACATCCTGCCCGAGGCCGAACTGCTCTGCCGCGCGCGCCAGCTGCACGATGGGGCGAATCTGATTACGCAGAAACAACACCGCAATGGCCACGAGAATCAGCGCGGTGCCCACCATCCAGAGAATGAAAATATAGGTGGTGGAGCTGGCGAGGCGTTTGCGGTCAAACGTGAAGCGCAGTGCCTCTGGTGCCAGTGCCACGGTGACTTCTACCCGGTCATTATCCGCCGTGCGGTAAAGCCCGATCGGCGCATCAATTTCATGCTCCAGATGCTGATAGAAAATGGGGAATAGCTCCCTGCCCCTGCCTGAGGCGCGTTTAGCCTCGGTGGCGGAAGGTGATGTCACCCTTACGCCCATGGCGGCGGCCAGATACCGGGTCTGGTCGAGGGCGCGCTCTCTACCCTCGCTGATACGCAGCCGCTCATATTCATTCACCAGCAATGTGAGATTCGCCGCTGCTGTGGAAGAAAGTGTGCGCTCCACCGCTGACCAGTGGCGCTCATAAAAAATATAGGCGGTGGTGATCTGCAATATCACCACCGGCAGAATCAGAATAAGCAGCGCCCGGCCATAAAGGCTTTTGGGGAGAAAACGTTTGAGACGCCGCCACATGTCAGGCTCCATCCGTATAAAGCGTATAGCCCGCATGGCGGATGGTCTGAATATAGCGCGGCTTGCTCGGGTTGGTTTCAATTTTTTTACGCAGTCGGTTAATCTGCACATCGACCGAGCGCAGATTATGCATATCTCCCAGCGCCTGCGCCATGGCCTCACGCGACACGGGGCTGCCTGATTTCGCGGCAAGAATTCTGAGGCAGGCCTGTTCGCCTGAAGTAAGATAAACTGGCCCTTCCGGGTGCATGAGCCGGCCTGTTGTGGGGTCATAACGGTAAGGCCCGAAGCGTATATGGGCGGGTGCCACATCCTCCCGCCGACGGGCGATGAGTTTTGCCAGTCTGAGCGCCAGCTCTTTCGGGGCAAAGGGTTTGGCGAGGTAATCCTCAGCACCTGCCTCAAGCCCGGCAATCCGCTCTTCCGTTTCGCCGCGTGCGGTGAGCATGAGGATCGGCAGATTGCGCCCCTCGCGCCTGAGGCGTGCGGCGTATGCCGTACCTTCTTCGCCGGGCATCATTACATCCAGCACCAGCGCATCGGCAACCAGCAGTTTTTGAATCTCGTCGGCTTCTTTTGTGGTTGCCGCTTCAGAAACCCGGTGCCCCTGCTCGCTTAGATATTGCACGAGCAGCGCGCGCAGCCGGTCATCATCATCTATCACCAGAATATGTGCGGGGCTGGTCATGGGGCGCTTTTTCTGGGGTGGCGCAGCGAGACAAGGAACGCCCCGTCCCCGCCCTGTTCGGGCGGTGCTGCCTTGATTGACTGCACCAGAGGGCGCAGCGAAGCTGTCTCCAGCCAGTGTGGCAATTCATGGCGGATACGCCCGGCACCCCCCTGCCCTTTTCCGGTGATGATGAGTAACGCACGGGCGCCGCTCGCGGCGGACGAGGCCAGAAAATCCTGCGTCCGTTTATGGGCTTCGGCAAGGGTCAGCCCGTGTAGATCAAGCCGCCCATCAATGGGTTTTTCTGAAGCCGATTTTTTCACGGGTGCTGCTCTAGAAATTCAA
>CANHAG010000142.1 GCA_947458525.1 Rhodospirillaceae bacterium
AATAACATACGGCGCGCCGCAGATGCTTTGTCTTCAAACAGCAGCCGGTCAGCGCGCGCTTCGTGATCGGCCGGGGTAAAGAGTTTACCCTCGCGCGCGAGGATGTTTTTTTCCTCCTCCGGTGAGAAATCTCCCTGTTTCCAGCCCTGAACTATTTCTTTTTTGCCGCCATGCCCTGCGCGTGCGCAGGCAATCAGCCCGCGTCCGGAAAGGGGCGGAAATTCGCGGCAGAATAGTGTCAGGATACTTGGCGCCGGAGATTCACGCAGCGCAGCGGCTTCGCTGTTGAGGCGAATCATATTCTGCCGCGGCCAGTCGGGATAGCGTTTGAGGAAACGGTAGCCATCTGCAAACAGAATATGCTCCCCCGGCGCGCTCAGATCCCGCCATGCGTCATAGGCGGCAATGAGCGCACGGTCGCTGGCGGCCTCAGCCGTAAAACCGGTAAAGACTATTGCAACCAGCAGCAAGCGGTGGAAAAATCGGCGCATGGGTGCTATGCCTAATCGAACCCCGGTAAGGACGCAACGGCCATGCAGGAAAATACCCCCGCTTTATGGAAGATTCCGCCCCTTGCGGCAGAAGATCACAAATACCGCCGCGGCCATGTGCTGGTCTATGGTGGTGGTACCCTCACCGGTGCCTCGCGCCTTGCGGCGCTGGCGGCACTGCGCACAGGCGCGGGTCTGGTCACGCTGGCGGCGCCTCACTCCGTATGGCCTGTCTATGCCGCGTCACTCCTCAGCGTCATCACCCGCCCGCTTGCCGGGACGGAAGACTGGCAGGCGCTGCTGGAAGATGCGCGCATTACGGCGGTGATACTTGGCCCCGGAGCAGGGGTGGATAGGCGGCTTCATCACGCACTCACCGCTTCGCTAACGGCGAATAAAAAACTACTGCTGGATGCGGATGCGCTGACTCTGCTGGCGCAGGATGCGTCACTGCGCGCGCAGATGCAGGGCAAAGAGGTGATCCTCACCCCACATGAGGGGGAATATGAAAAACTGGCGGGCGCGCTGCGGCTGGAAACAGGTGCCCACCGGGCACGCGCTCTGGCCACAGCGCTTGGGGTAACCGTGCTGCTTAAGGGCGCAGAAACCGTAATTGCGGATGGTGCGGGGCAGGAGCGCGCCAATCGCCACGCCCCACCATGGCTCGCCACCGCCGGTACGGGCGATGTGCTTGCGGGTATAATCGCCGGGCTCTGGGCGCAGGGCATGACGGCGTTTGATGCCGCTTCTGCCGGCGCATGGCTGCACGGGGAAGCAGCATTAAGGCGCACACGCGGCATGATCGCCGAGGATTTACTTGCCGAACTACCCGCTGCGCTGGCGGCGGTGGATGTTGGCATATCATAAACCGGTTGCAGTTGATGCTGATTGGGTTAACTCTTATTTCCCCATGCGTATTCTTTTTGCCCTGACTACCGCGCTATTTTTCATGATTTCGACCCATGCCCGGGCGGAAATCACGCGCGTGGAGTTTGTCATGGGCAGCGGTAAAGAGCGCATGATCCTATTCTCGCACGAAGCGCTTGCCCATAAACGGATGTTTTTTCTGGATACGCCGGACCGTCTGGTGATAGATTTTCCAGCGACAAATGCCCGGCCACTGGCCTTGCCGGAGGATTACTCCGGCAGGTTCATCCGCCAGATGCGGTTTGGCAAATTCAACCCATCCCTCACCCGTATTGTGCTGGATCTGAACCAGCAGGTCACCGTGCTTGGCAGCTACGCTGTGCCTCCTTCGGGCGAAATCAGAGAATGGCAATATGTGGTTGATCTCGCCGCGGCACAAGGGGGCAGTGCCTCTGCCATTGTTACACCAAAAACCGCAGCGCCGCCGCCCATTGCTTCCAAACCAAAACCCAAGCCGCTGATTGTGATAGATGCCGGGCATGGCGGGCAGGATCCGGGGGCAATCGGCGCCAGTAAAACGCTCGAGAAAAACGTGACCCTGGCCTATGCCAAAGCCCTGCGCAAGGCGCTGCTGAAAACCGGCCGCTACCGCGTGGCGCTGACGCGGGAGGATGACCGGTTCATCATGCTGGGTGAGCGGGTGGATATTGCCCGCAAGCTCAGCGCGGATTTGTTTATTTCGCTGCATGCGGATTCCAACCCCAGACGGGATGCGCGGGGATTTTCCGTCTATTCCCTTTCTGAAACCGCGTCGGATGCGGAATCTGCGGCGCTCGCCGAGCAGGAAAACAGCGTCGATTTTCTGGGCGGGATGGAGGAAATCAAGGTGGAAGATCCGGAAGTGGCGGATATTCTCATCGACCTCACCCAGCGCGAGACAATGACAAAATCAAGCGAATTTGCAGAAGTGATTGTCGCCTCCATGCACCCGAAAGTGCGACAGCTCGCAAAAACCCACCGCTATGCAGGGTTCCGCGTGCTTAAAGCTCCGGATATTCCCTCGGTGCTGATTGAAATCGGGTTTCTCTCCAACCCCGAGGATGAGCGCCTGCTTGCCTCGCCCGAATTCCGCGATCTGGTCATCAGTTCACTGGTGGGAGCGATTGATAAGTATCTGGGCATAGAGGAATAAACTGTAGTCAGTCCGGCTACAGCATACTTGGTACATACGGTGCAGGAATTTCACTGCCGCAAACAGAGTCAGGTATTTCGACCCATAAAAAAGGGCGCTCATATGGAGCGCCCTTTCCCAACTTCTAACCCTTGCGGGTGAGCGGTTAGCGGGTTGCCGTAAACTCAATCTCTACACGGCGCTGGGGAGCCATGCAGGCAATCTGCTCGGTACGGGTTCTGTAACGCTGGCGGCAGCCTTGCGGCTCAGATTTGCCAATCCCACGCAGCTCCACCTCACCAATGACCACCTGGCTGTTTGGGTCTCTGCGCGCGCGCAGATACTCACGCACAGCTTCTGCACGGCGGGTGGCGAGGTTACGGTTAAATTCTTCCGAACCGAACTGGTCGGTAAAGCCAAGAATACGGGCGCCCGTAATCTCTTTCGAGGTATTGGCGATCTGCGAGATACGATCAAGCTTGGCGGCCGATTCCGGCGTAATTTCGGCGCTGTCGAAAGCGAAATAAATCGTCAACTGCTCGCGCGTAACCGTTGGCACGGCCACCGGTACGGGCGGCGGGGTATAGGCTACGGGCTTGGGCGCTTCCGGCGCGCAAGGGTCGTTATCCACCATCCACTTGGTGCGCACGCATTCACCAGCGCTGTCAACCAGAGGAGCATCGTTTTTGTTGTAAGCATTTCTTTCTGATTCCGCCATCGCGGCAGAAGCGGAAAGCACAAGCATGAAACTGGCGAGAATGGGCAGAGCCTGACGCATAAAACCTCACGTTGAGTTATAATGTTATAGTTACTGCGGAAATTGTCTCTAGCGGATTATGGGTATTTTGCAACCTGCAAAATTAGGCCGCAGCTTTGACCCGTTTTTTTACCACGGATTTTTCGATGGATTCAATCATCAGTCCGGCAATATCCATGCCGCTGACGGATTCAATACCCTCAAGCCCGGGGGAGGAGTTAATCTCCAGCACTTTGGGGCCGGAAGCGGAGCGGATAATATCCACACCCGCCACGCTTAACCCCATGATACGGGCGGAATGCAGGGCAATTTTGCGCTCCTCGGAGGTAAGTTTAATCTCCACCGCTGCACCACCACGGTGGATATTGGCGCGGAAATCGCCCTTGGGTGCAATGCGCTGCATGGCGGCCACCACTTTATCATCAATCACAAAGCAGCGCAGATCTTTGCCGTCCGCCTCGCGGATGAATTCCTGCACCAGAATATCGGCTTTCACTGCCTTGAACGCATTAATCAGCGACTCGGCGGCTTTGCTGGTTTCCGCAAGCACCACGCCTACCCCTTGCGTACCCGTCAGCAGTTTCACTACAAGCGGCGCGCCGCCTACCATTTTAATCAGCTCCTGCGTTTCCTGCGGGGAATGGGCGAAGCTGGTCACCGGCATGGGCACGCCCTTACTGGCCAGCATCTGCAGTGAGCGCAGCTTGTCGCGCGAGCGGGCAATGCCGATGGAGCTGTTGAGGCAGAATGCCCCCATCATCTCGAACTGGCGCAGCACCGCGCAGCCATAAAAAGTAATGGCGGGGCGGATACGGGGAATCACCGCATCAAACGGCGCCAGAATCTCGGTGCCGCGATAATGAATCTCCGGCTCCTCGGCGCTGATATTGATGTAGCAATGCTGGATATTGATAAACTCCATATTATGGCCGCGCTCGCGCCCTGCTTCCATCAATCGCTGGTTGGAGTAAAGCTCTGGGTTTGAGGCCAGCACCGCAATACGAAGCCCGCCCTCTTTGCCGGTGCGGCCGCGGTAAAATTCCTTGGCCTCAATTTCTGAGAGCATGCCTTGCAGAAAAGATTTTTCCGGGTCAATCAGCATGCGCCCCTGCATTGCCTCGCGCCCCAGCAGCATGCGGTAGCCCATGGAGTCGCGGTTGGTGAGCGTCAGCTGAATGGTCTGCACCACCTCGCCCAGTTTGAGCCTGGCTTCAATCACCGGGCGGCGCTCGGTATGGCCGCTTGAGGATTTCACATCCCGCTCCTCCACCAGCGGGGCGCGGCAATGCACCACCGTGCGGCGATCTTTCTGCAGCGGATTAATATCGAACCGCACCCACTGATCGCCGCGTGATTTATAAATATGGATGTTCTCGGCATGCAGTGCCGAGGTGCGCGCACCCGAATCAATCCGGGCTTTGATGGCGGGAAGGTTAAGGTCGGGCAGTGAGCACCATTCCTCTTTGCCGATGACGGTTTTCTGGGTGATGAGCATGATTCCTCCTGAAGGCCCGGGCAGAGTGC
>CANHAG010000143.1 GCA_947458525.1 Rhodospirillaceae bacterium
CTTGGCTACCAGACACCCGCCCAAGCAAGCGCCGGTCTGCGCCAGACTCTTGCGGTCGCGCACCCCGGCGCTTGCACAACCGATGCATCACCCCTATGCTACCCGCAGGACTCTACTTCCAAGTGACTCAACTTTGGGGAGCAGGTCAGCATAAATAATGGGACTGAATTATTTATGCGTCTCGCTCTTCGAGCTTCGCCGGGCACTGTAAGATCGAACCGAGGGTATGAATTTATTCAGGAGGTTAGAAAGATAGGAGCTATGTTTCTAAACGCTGCATGATAATTTCTCTGTCTGCATGTGTGCCAACGTAGTAAATATATTCTCCTACAGGTTCAAAACCATATCCCCGATAAAAATTCTGCGCTTTGAGATTATGTTCCCAAACGCCAAGAAATAGACGTTTTGCTTTTTGAATATGATCTTGTTTCAAGGCGTGGTTCATAAGCATTTTGCCGATGCCCTGTGCCTGAAATATTTGCGTCACATACAGGCGGTGAATTTCTGCATCATCTTTATTGTGATCGATGGGTAATCCTACACAACCATATTTGATGTATGCTCCTAATGTGCCATCTATCACCGCAATATCGATGTGCTGACCTTTCGCAAGATCGCTCATAAAGAATTCAGCAGAACATGATTTTTCCAAATGATGTTCCAAGTTATCTGATGTATACAAGTGACCAAATGTTTCTTTGAACGTTGAAACAGCAAGTTTCTCCAGTTCCAGCATTTTTGATTTGTCAATCGACTGAATTATAATCTGCATTATAATCTCTTCTTCGCAAACGCACGGCCTGAGGAAGTTTTCAGATATTGTTCAAACTCAAAAGCCTGTTTTTCATCTGAAAATGCAACATATGTTTTCAATTGCCATGGCGCATATTTTGAGGTGTGTGGTACTTCTTTGGCATTATGACGCGTTAAACGCGTTTTTAGATCATCTGTGACGCCAGTATAATAGCGCTCAGGAAAATTTATGCTGTGAAGAATGTAAACGTATTTCATCTGTTTCTACCAGTCCGCCTTCGTTTCACTTCGGCGCGACAGCCTCCGCTAAACTACGCCCTTCGTCTCATCAAGCCTACGGCTTGCCGAGCCGAAGCTCGCAGAGCGTAGGCTGGTGGGCGGTAATGGATTCGAACCATCGACCCCAACGATGTCAACGTTGTACTCTAACCAACTGAGCTAACCGCCCGGCATCCACAAAAACAGGTAAGTCACCATAAAGATTGTCATTTCCCTGTAAAGGCTTTTGCGAAAAATTCAACCGCGCAGCAGGCAATACTGGGGAACAGGATGAAGGCATAATCAAGGGAATAGCTTTGCTCTGCGCACAGAATCGGCGCTACTGCGCAACATGAGCGGTCAGTGCCGCATCGTGCATTTTTCCATCCAGCGCCGAGCCGGTGACCTTGACCTTGGGAATCTCGGTATCGCGCTGGCTTGCTGCCAAAGCAACGGGCGGCGCATCCGTTACCGGAGCCTGAATATCTTCAGGTCTGGGGTTCACAGAGGGTTCGCCGCCAGCAACGCTTTCCCGCTTCTGCAGCGCTTCGCGCAGATGGCGGATTTCTTCCTGCGCGCGCTGGAATTGCAACTGACCCTGATGGGCCTGCTGACCCCCACGCACGGCGAATGCCCAAGGAGCCACGAAAAATCCGAACGCTCCAAGCAGGCCGCCACCAAATACCATGGCCTCCATACGTTTTTCAGAGACGTTCATTTTTTTTATCAGGGTTTTCATGCCGGGTGTTTCTTCAACCACGAAACGGGAGCCCCGGGTCGTCCAGTCGGCAAGGGTCGCCAGAAACTTCATGCCCGTACCGTGCTCGGGACCGCTGTAATTCTTGTGAAAGCTGCGCAGCCCCTCTTCCAGCCTGTTGACCTGTTTATAACCCGCAAACGACGCTGCTGCGCCCCCCACCAGTCCCACCGCCGCCAGCACCCAGTGCGAGATAAAGCTGGCACCGGCCGCCGCCACCGCAACGCCAGTTCCCTTATAGGGTTCCGTGGCGATGTCAGAAGTGGCAGGTGTGTGAGGTTCTTTCATCCTGCCATTCTACGATAGTTTGATGACAGTTTGATGACGGTTTGCAGAAAAATCTGCGTGTCAGCGCACGGTGGCGACGAGCAGGTAATTCACATCTAGATCTCTGGAATCCAGCGCAAATTTCCATTGCTGCGGGCGGAATACCATGCCGGTGATGTCACGAATTTCGCCCCTGCGCTGCGTTAACTCCCGCGTCATCTCTGAGGGTTTGACGAATTTCTGCCAGTCATGCGTGCCGCGCGGCAGCCAGCGCATGACCCATTCCGCGCCGATAATCGCCATGAGGTAGGATTTCGCCGTGCGGTTGATGGTAGAAAGCACGAGCATGCCACCCGGCGCCACCAGCTGCGTCAGCGCGTCATAAAAAATTGACGGGTTGGCCACATGCTCGATAATTTCGAGCGCCAGCACGATATCATAGCGGTTCCCGCGCGCCGCCCATTCCTCGGCGCTGCTGGTATGGTACGCAACCCCAAGGCCAGACTGCTTTGCATGGGCGCTTGCGACGGCGATATTTTTTGCCGAGGCGTCAATCCCGGTTACATGGGCACCTGCTTTCGCCATCGGTTCACTGATAAGCCCGCCGCCGCACCCGATATCGAGCAGGCTGCGACCGCGCAGTGCATTTTCTTGGGTCACCCCAAAATGCGCCGCCGCCTGATCCAGAATGTAGGAAATGCGCAACGGATTGATCCGATGCAGTGGTTTGAATTTTCCGTTTTCATCCCACCATTCTTCGGCAATGCGTGAGAATTGCTCGACTTCTGCGGCATCGATGGTGCTCGTATGGGGGTGCGCGGTCATTTGCTATGCTTTCTCATGCGTGCTACGAAGAACTATGCGAGGGAGCCTAGCCCAGATGGCAGAGTCTAGCAAGCAGGTCGCCGGAAAATGGAATGCCGTGAAGCAGGCTGCCATGGAGATGGTTGTGCTGCGCCCCCGCCGCTTCCTTGCAATGATATGGTACCGGCTGCGCAATCTGCCGCAGACCAATTTCGATCTTGGCTGCCACTACGCCAACCGCCAGCTTTACCGCGATGCGCTGATGCGGTTCAGGGTCACGCTCTGGCTGTCGCCGGAGTTTGTGGAAGCCTGGCATAATCTGGGGGTCTGTTATCTGCAGCTGCGGCAGAAGCCCAAAGCAGCAAACGCATTCCGCAAAGCACTTGCGCTAAGGCCTGGGCACGAGGAGTCTCTCTATCTGCTTGCCACGCTTGGCGCAGAATTTCTGCCGCCAGAGCGGCAGCCGCAGGTGATGCCGCTTGCCATGGTGACGCGGTTTTTTACCGCCGCTGCACCATTTTATCAGGAGCTGGAAACGAAGAACCGCTACGGCGCCCCACAGATTCTGGAGCAGAAATTACTCCCGCTATTGCCCGCCAGCTCGGGGCTGAATGTGGTAGATCTTGGCGCTGGCATCGGGCTTGTGGCCATGCCCTGGCGGGCGAAATCCGCGCGTCTTGTGGCGGTGGATGTCACCCCCGCCATGCTATCGGAAGCCGCGAACATGAAGGTGGGTGATGTGCCGCTCTTTGATGCGCTGCTTGAAGGTAATTTGCTGCAGCCGGAGAAAATTTCTATTCCCCCTGCCAGTCTTGATCTCGCCCTGCTGGTCAATGTTGCCCAGTTTATTGGCGAGTTGCGCACGCCCCTTCCGGCTATCACCGGCTGGCTCAAGCCCGGGGGGGTGCTGGCGCTCACGGTGGATCCCTTCCCCGGTGAGGGGTTTGGCATTAACCCTAAAACCAGCCGCTTCGGTCATTCCGCGCAGTACCTGAAAAAACTTGCCGATATGCTCGGGCTTCAGGTGCTGCTGCAGGAGCGGATTCAGATCTACCCCGAAACTGCTGCGGGGCTCACAATTTACAGAAAAGGATAACGCATGGTCTATCGCATGCAGGCCGTGGGGCGCAGCCACGCGAAAGCACTCGCCGAGCTTCACGCGAATTGTTTCGCCAAGGGCTGGAATCACCTCGAATTTGAAAGCTTTTTTGAGCGTGCCGGAGTGTTCGCCGGCATGGCGTATGGCCCGGACAAAAAACCAGTCGGCTTCGTGCTGTGCTGGCTGATTGAAGACCAGTGCGACCTGCTCTCGATGGGCGTGCTGCCCGAGCACCGGCGCGAGGGGGTGGGGCTGGTGCTGCTTGATTACGCCACCCACACCGCGCGCGATATGGGTGCGAAGGCAATGACGCTGGAGGTCAATATCACCAACACCGCCGCCCAGACACTATACCAGCAGCAGGGGTTTGAGAAATTCAGCATCCGGAAGGATTACTACTCCCACCCTGACGGCTCCCGCGCCGATGCCGTGTGTATGAAAAAGATGCTGTAACGCATGTTACGTCGCACTCGGGAAAACGGCCTGATTTTCTATGACGATGGGATTTTCCTGTGATCATTGATGTTGTCGCTCTGGAACGCAACCGGCGCCGGATAACCCCCCGTATGATGGCGCCAGATACGCTGTGGCACGCCATGGGGCAGCGTATGGAGGAACGGCTGCTGGAGGTCAGGCCTGCGGCGGGTCGCCGCATTCTGATCGCCCCGGCAGCGGTACCTTGCATCGCGTCTGAACATCGGATGCCGGGCGAATGGCTGCAACTGCCTGCACAGCATTATGCGGTGGCGATGCATCTGGGGGCGCTGCATCTGGCGAATGATGTGCCGGGTATTTTAGTGCA
>CANHAG010000144.1 GCA_947458525.1 Rhodospirillaceae bacterium
CCAAAGAACAGAAAAAGATGGATGAGTTCATCCATTTTGCTGTAGCGGCGGCGGATGAAGCCATCGCTCAGGCGGGAATTGCGGGCTTAAACGATGCGCAGAAATTGCGTGTGGGCGTGATGATCGGTTCGGGCATCGGCGGCTTGCCTGCGATTGAAGAAGCCGTGACCGTGATGAAAGAAAAAGGCCCGCGCCGCCTGTCGCCCTTCTTTATTCCTTCGGCGCTCATCAATCTTGCCTCGGGTCAGGTCTCCATAAAATATGGCCTGAAAGGCCCGAATCATGCGGTGGTCACGGCCTGCTCCACCGGTGCACATGCCATTGGAGATGCGGCGCGGCTGATTAAATATGGCTCCGCCGATATTATGGTGGCAGGCTCTGCCGAGGCTACGATCTGCCGCCTTGGGCTGGCAGGGTTCGCCGCCGCGCGCGCACTTTCCACCGGGTTTAATGATCGACCCGAACAGGCCTCCCGCCCGTGGGATGAGGGGCGCGACGGATTCGTGATGGGCGAGGGTGCGGGAATTCTGGTGCTCGAGGAATATGAGCATGCGCGCGCGCGCGGTGCTGAGATTCTGGCTGAGTTCGGCGGGTATGGACTCTCGGGGGATGCGTATCATATCACCAGCCCGAGTGAAGACGGGGACGGCGGATTCCGCAGCATGAATATGGCGCTGGAAGATGCAGGCCTTACGCCTGATACCATCGGCTATATCAACGCTCACGGCACCTCTACTCCGAAAGGAGATGAGATTGAGGCCGGCGCCGTGCGCCGACTATTTGCGGGAGTGAATGTTTCCATGTCCTCCACCAAATCGGCCATTGGCCATTTGCTGGGCGGGGCGGGTTCGGTGGAAGCAATTTTTGCGATTCAGGCCGTGCGCACCGGCATTCTGCCCCCTACGCTTAATCTTGAAAACCCCTCAGCCTCCGTGGCGGGGATGGATCTGGTGCCGCTCAAAGCCAAAGAGCGCAACGTTACCGCCGCACTTTCCAACAGTTTCGGCTTTGGCGGTACGAATGCAAGCGTGATTTTCAAAGCGGTGTAGCATCCTCTGGCGTCTTTCTTACTCCTACCTTAAATAATATAGAAAACGCTGGATTCCGGCGTTTGCCGGAATAACAAGATAAGAGGTCTGCGCAGAGGCACTGAATCTCTGGGGGTAGAATTAACCATGAAGCGCATTTTTATTCTGACCGCCGCGGTTGCGCTGCTTATTACAGCGCTCTTCTCCGCACTCAGTTTCACCCGCTATCACGCCCCGCGCGAGTTTACGGAAAGTCCGCGCATCACGGTCATTGCGCCCGGCACCGGCGCGCGCGCCATGCTGCGCCAGCTGCATCAGGAAGGGCTTGTACCTGCGCCCTGGCTCATGCTGCTGCCGATGATGGTGGCGGTGGATCCGCGCAGCCTCAAGGCCGGGGAATATGAAATTGCTTCCGGCATGTCGCCTGCGGATATCTTCGCCAAAATCGCCCGCGGCGAGATTCTGGTGCACCAGATTACCATTCCAGAAGGGTTCCGCGTTACCCAAATCCGCGCATTGCTGCTGGAGGAACCACTTCTGACCGGGGCGCTGCCTGAAACAATTCCTGAGGGGAGTATTTTCCCGGATACGGAGCGTTTCACACGTGGTGAAGAACGCAAAGCGGTGGTTGAGCGGTTGCAGCTTCGCATGCAGGAAAAACTGGGTGCCGCATGGGAATCCCGCGCCCCTGACCTACCAATCACCACCAAAGAAGAAGCGCTGATCCTGGCTTCGCTGGTAGAAAAAGAAACCGGGATTGCCGAAGAACGCCCCCGCGTGGCGGCGGTGTTCATCAACCGTCTGCGCGCCGGGATGCGGCTGCAATCCGACCCCACCGTGGCTTACGGCGTCAATCTCACCCGGGCGGATGGTACATTGCGCCCGCTTTCTACCAGGGATTTACAAACCGATCACCTCTGGAACAGCTATACGCGCGACGGGCTGCCCCCGACCCCCATTGCCAGCCCCGGGCTTGCAGCGATTGAAGCCGTGCTGAATCCGATTACGACAGATGAGTATTATTTCGTGGCGACCGGAGATGGCGGCCACCGGTTTGCACGCACCCTTGCCGAACATAACCGCAACGTTGCCGAATATCGCCGCGCCTTGCGCGAGCAGCAGGAGTAATTTTAAGGCGTCAGCACTTCACCGCAGGCTTCGCGCCACAGAGGTTTCGATAAAAAAACCTTATATTTATATATTTAACAGTCACTTGCCCATCTCTGGCAACAGCTGATGCAAAATTGCAACAGAGGAAAAAACTCCGCTGGTGCAAAGGGGATATTTCTTGCTGGGGGATTGCCTAGCGGATGGGCTTTGGGCAGTATCCGCCGCGATACATCACCTCCGCAACAATTCATGCGGGATGATGTCTTCAGTCACTCACTTACGAAAAAGGATTGCATCATGAAAACGCTCAAAACCTCGACATTACTCGCGGTTGCCGGTGCGCTCATGGTCGCGGCTTCGGCCTATGCCACGACCTTTGAAACCGTCAAAAGCACGAACGGAAATGTGGTACGGGATACCCAAGAAAACTGCGTATATACCAAATGGGAAGGCGCTTCGGGTTGCGGTGCTGCAGATGCGGCAACGCTGGAACTGCGCACGGTATATTTCGAGTTTGACAGTGCCGTGTTAACGCCTGCGGCCAAGTCCAAGCTGGACGCGCTGGCGGCCACCCTCACCTCGAATGGTCCGGTGAATGTGCGCATCGTTGGTTTCGCAGACAAAATCGGGGATGCTAACTATAACGTGAAGCTCTCGCAGCGCCGTGCCAATGCGGTAGGTTCCTACCTCGTCAGCAAAGGCGTGAACGTGGCTCCGGGCTCGGAAATCCGTGGTCTTGGGTCAACCGCTTCGCTGTCGCAATGCCAGGGCATTCGTGGCAGTGCACTCAAAGCCTGCCTGTGGCGTGACCGCCGCGTAGAAGTGGAAGTACTCTAGTACGTTCTTCTATCTGAAACTTGAGGGCGTCGGGAGTAATCCCGGCGCCCTTTTGTTTTGGGGTGATGACAGACTCTCCCTCACGCTTGACAATGAAAAACTGGGCGAGACTGCGGCCAGTAAAGAACTTCAGAAACATCATTCCGAGCTTGCAAGGACGATTGGCTATGAGCCAGACCTCGCCCATACCGAAAAACTCTTTGATCGTTTCCGTATGGGTGAGCGCGCGGCCGTCACTGCCATCCGGCCGGATGGTATGCGGGTATATGACGTGACACAAACCGAGGATATCGCTACCTTACTGGCGGCTCAAAATCAGAATCCTGTCATGCCAGCGCAGGCTGGCATCCCGTCCGCCGAAACGGCGCCGAGAAAGAATCTACCTTCCCGCCAGCGCGGGAATGACAAAACCAAGCAAGGCTACACCCATTACGAGCATTTTATTGATGGGTTTGCCGTGGTGACAAAAGAGGGCATGCCAACCGGCAGAACCGCCCTGAGGCCTGAGCATCTCACCTGCCGCAAGGGTGAAAAGCTGGTCTATTTACGCAACCTTGACCTTTATGACTGGCTGCGTGCTACCGGGTTGATGCGTGACCTAAAGCAGATATTGCATCGTCACAACCTCACCCCGGAAAAGATTCCAAGAACGCTGGATTTAACCAAACCCTCACGCTCTATCCCCAGCGGGAAATATGAGGAACATGAGGAAACTCCTCGTCCGCAGGTGTTTGACGCAACACGCGAGAAACCATTCCAAGGCTTCGGCTTCGTGAAGCAGGCCGGGCTTTAGCCCGGCAGAATGGTGGCAGGTCTTTGCTATTCGGTAAGGCGGAGCTTGATCAGAGATTTGCCGATTACTTTATAGGCTGCCTTCAGTGTTTCGGTATCCCCATAGGGAATCTCAAAGGCATGTTCGGAGCTGGTGGCGCAGTCTTTGAACGCAGCCAGAATCTGCTTGCCGTCCTGATTCATATCGTTGGGGTCTACATCCAGCAGCACGGTGTAAATTTCAATCCCCGCGTCTTTCATCTGCTTGCAGATCCCGGGGCGCGCCCCGTCGCCCACCAGCGCCAGATGATCCGGTGTATGAGAATAGATGTAGTTACCCCGGAAATTGCCGAGAGGCCAGTTGGTAAAGCAGCAGCCCAGATTAGCCGAATCAGTCATCATGATGACGATTTTCTCGGTTCTGGGCGCACCGAATGCTGCCGGGGTGGCGCCCGCAGTACCGAACATGTCTTTGTAGCGCGGATCCAGCATCAGTGCAGAAATCTGTGCGCCCAGCGAACTGCGCTTCCATGCCGGCCGATTGAACGATACCGCGTCGTTGGTGGTGATATTATTCACCGCCGCCAGTAGATTGGCTTTGTCTACATCGTTGCGAATGGGCATGAGCGGCACGACCGATGGCAGTGGTCCGGCGCCGTTTGCTTCCGCATCCCTCAGATCAGTAAAGTAAGTGCTACCGTAGCCTGCATCGATTTCTCCCTGAAGCAGAAATGAGGGAACCGCCGCGGGGTTGGGCAGGCGCACTTTGAAGCTGAAGGGCACAATACCGACCTTGTAGGAAGGCTCAACCGCCAGACCATTACTGCCCTCGGTGTATCCTACCCCGATAGTCAGGCTCTGGGTCAGCGCATCTTTCATCATATCGAGCTTGGCGCAGTTTCTATCCGGTATGAAATCGATCGCGACGGCTCCATCAACTTCTCTGGTACGCTGAA
>CANHAG010000145.1 GCA_947458525.1 Rhodospirillaceae bacterium
GGTTTAACCATAGGCTGCACCGAAGCGCAACCGGGGACTACATTCTCTATGCCAGTTTCAGCCCACCGGCTTTTGCATAATGACGAAAATCCGTATCTGTCGTCAGCAGCGGTACGCTGTGGTCAATACAACTTTGGGCAATCAGCGCATCGCCAAGAGTAGCCTTATGACCGGATTTGCGGATTTTAGCGCGCAGCAGTCCCGCGCGCTGCCAGTAATCTGACGTAATCGATAGAATTTCCACCGCTGCCACAAGCTCCTCCACATCCTTTCGCGCTTCGTGATTGCTGAACAGTTCCGTCACACTGGCCGGCGGCAAAACAAGCATGCCCCGGTCAAGCGCGTAGCGGATCTGGCGCGTGCATGTAGTTTCCCTGCCTTGAAAAAAATCGATAATGACGCTCGTATCCGCCGCAATCATTCACGCTCTGCCTTGATTTGCTCGTAAGGAAGCGTCCAATTCACCTTACCAAACCGCTCGGAAAAGGCGCGCTGTTTGCGGATGCGGCGATACTGCTCGAGCGCATTGCGGATAAGCTCCGTCGCCCCAAGTTCGTCGTCCTCAAGCAACCGCACCGGAAGATGTACGGTGATTTTACGTGTGGGTTCTGCGCGTGTTTCCATATGGCTCAGTATGCCATAATGCCATGCCATATGTCAATGCCAGCATGGCGGATGCCGCCTGCACGGGTTATTTATTCATCCGCTCAAAAAATTCGTCGTTGGATTTGGTTTCCTTCATCTTATCGAGCAGGAATTCCATCGCATCCATCGGCCCCATAGGGTTGAGGATTTTGCGTAACATCCACACTTTCGACATTTCGCCTTTTTCATAAAGCAGGTCTTCCTTGCGCGTGCCGGACTTGGTGATATCCATCGCCGGAAAGACGCGTTTATCGGCCATTTTTCGATCAAGAATGATCTCGGAATTGCCCGTGCCTTTGAATTCCTCGAAAATCACTTCGTCCATGCGGCTGCCGGTTTCAATCAGCGCCGTGCCGATGATGGTGAGCGAGCCGCCATGTTCGATATTGCGCGCCGCACCGAAGAAGCGCTTGGGGCGCTGCAGCGCGTTCGCATCCACCCCGCCGGTCAGCACTTTGCCAGAGGAGGGAACAACCGTATTATAGGCGCGCGCAAGCCGCGTGATGGAATCAAGAAGAATCACCACATCGCGCTTATGCTCCACCAGCCGCTTGGCTTTCTCAATCACCATTTCAGCCAGGTTCACATGGCGCGTAGCGGGCTCGTCAAAGGTGGAGCTCACCACCTCGCCCTTCACGGTGCGCGCCATATCCGTCACCTCTTCCGGCCGCTCGTCAATCAGCAGCACGATGAGATAGCATTCGGGGTGGTTGGCGGTAATCGCATGGGCGATATTCTGCAGCATTACGGTTTTGCCCACACGCGGCGGGGCGACCACCAGCGTCCGCTGACCCTTGCCCTGCGGCACAATCAGATCAATCACCCGGCGGGAGAGATCCTCTTTTTTTGTTGGATCCAGAAACTCCATCTTCAGGCGTTTTTCAGGATAAAGCGGGGTGAGATTATCAAAATTCACCCGGTGGCGGCATTTTTCCGGTTCCTCAAAATTCACCGATTTCACCTGTTGCATGGCAAAATAGCGCTCCTGATCCTTGGGCGCCCGCAGCACTCCCTCGACCGTATCGCCCGTGCGCAGACCGATTTTTTTCACAATCGCAGGCGCCACGTAAATATCGTCTGGCCCGGCAAGGTAATTCGCTTCCGGATAGCGCAGGAAGCCAAACCCGTCCTGCAGCACCTCAACAACGCCTGCGCCGGTGATTTCCTCGCCCTGCTCGGCCATACGCTTCAGAATAGCGAAGACCATTTCCTGTTTCAGCATCGAGTTGACATTTTCAACCCCGTACTGCTCGGCCATTTTCAAAAGCTCGTCGGGGTGTTTGCGTTTTAAGTCCTGCAATTTCATGATGTGTCTTCTTGTTGTGTTGGTGTGTAGGGTGAGTCTAGCGTGATGATGTCTGGTAAGGCGTAAGAAGGAGGGATTTCGGGGGAAGGCCGCAAGGCCAAAAAGCTTAAGAAAATTAAGCCGCCCACAGAAGTGATGAGGCGAAACATACAGGAATCTGCGGCTTTGTCAAATTCTATTTCAGCAAGCACTTCATATTGCTGAAATTTTAGAAGGGCTTGAAGATAGCGAGCACAATAATCGCCACCATCAGAACGGTCACTACTTCATTGATTATTCTATAAAATAATGGTTTTCGGGGGCGCTGGTCACGGGCGAATTTCTTGCGCTCGGCCGCAAAAAACCCGTGCAGCCCCGACATGCCCAACAGCAGGGCAAGTTTCGCATGCATCCACCCGCCTGTGCCCGGCCCACCCGCACCGGTGATGGTGATGAGCCAGATACCAAGCCCCCAGGCCGCAATCATGGCCGGGTTCATAATCGCGCGCAGCAGGCGCCGCTCCATCACCTTCAACAGTTCCGAGGATTCCGAGCCAGGCGCCGTGCCCGCATGATAGACGTAAAGCCGGGGCAGATAGAGCAGCCCCGCCATCCAGCTGATAACAGCGATCAGATGCAGGGTTTTAGCAAGAAGGTAATATTCCATGATTGAGTGTTTAGCGCTTATGCCCGTCTTGCACAACAGCGGAATTGACGGCAGGCTTCCATACCGAACTCGCCCCCGAGCACGAGGGTTTTGAGTGCGGCGATAAAATGAACATCCACCGACACGGTCGGCACGCGGAAATAATGTGCCGCGCCGTGATGCTCAGCCAGTTCCTTATATTCAATATCAAGCTCAACGAGGGTTTCCGAATGTTCTGATACAAAAGCGATGGGGACAAGAATGATGGGTGTTCCATCCTTTGCGGCGCGTTCTATTTCATCCTCAGTGCTTGGACCAATCCATTTCAGCGGCCCCACGCGCGACTGGTAGCAATTCACAAAATCAAGCCCGAAAATATCCATCTCCCGTACAATCGCGGCGGTCGTCTGTTCCACCTGCCACTGGTAGGGATCCCCTTTTTTGATAATTTTTTCAGGCAAGCCGTGAGCAGAAAATAACACCCGCGGCGCGCCAAAAGCGCTTGCCTGCTGATAGGCTGTGCGAATGAGCAGCGCTTCCGCCGTCACAAATTCGGTAGCCACCGGGTAGCAGCAGATATTTCGTGTTGGCGTATTGAGTTTTATTTTACGGCACGCCCTATCCCAATCCTTGAAAGAAGATCCGGTGGTGGTGGTCGAAAATTGCGGATATAGCGGCAGAAGAATCATCTCGTCCGCCCCCCATTCTTTCACCTTTTCCGCCGTTTCATCCGCCATGGGGTGCCAGTAGCGCATCGTGATAAATACTTTGAAATTTCCATGCGGCGCGAGTGCCACTTCCAGCGCGCGCGCCTGCGCCTCGGTATTTTCCAGAATCGGTGATTTTCCACCCATCTGCTCGTAAATACCCCGGGCTTTTTCCCCGCGCTTGCGCGCAATAAACTTCGCCAGTGGCGTGCGGATAAATGAGGGTATCCCGATAATCGCCGGGTCGTTAAAAAGATTAAACAGAAATGGCTCGACGGCCTTGAGACTATCCGGCCCGCCAAGATTAAATAAAATAACGGCTGTTTTTTTTGTGCTCACCGTGAATATTCTTTGAGTTTTTTTACGAGCGCTTCCACATGCGGGATGGGCATTTCAGGAATCATGCCATGGCCGAGATTAAAAATAAACGGGCGATGGTGATTGGCCGCTATAATCCGGTCAGTCTCGGCGAGTGCCTCCGTGAGGTCATACGCAAGTAACAGCGGATCAAGATTGCCCTGCAGCGGCATATTCCCTGCCTGAGCGATTGCAAATTCCATCGGGGTTTGCATGTCAATCCCAAGCACATCTGCACCGGTGGTGAGATAGTCTTTCAGGAAAAGCGCACCGCCTTTTGGAAAACCAATCACCGGAATCTGCGGGTATTTTGCTTTCAGTTCCGTAATAATTTTCTTTGTGGGTGCCACTGACCAGCGGGAAAATTGCTTGGGTGTAAGCAGACCCGCCCAGCTGTCAAACAGCTGCACCGCTTCTACGCCTGCCTCAATCTGCATCGAAAGATAGTCAATGGTCGCTTCCGTCAAAACATCCATCAATAGCTGCATGTTGGCGGGGTCGGCCTGCGCGAAGCTGCGCGCTTTCGCAAATTCCTTACCACTTTTACCTTGCAGCATATAACAGGCGACTGTCCAGGGTGCGCCAGCAAAACCCAGCAATGTCACTTCGGGCGGAAGTTGCGTTTTGATAAGACCTATAGCCTCTGCCACAGGCGAGAGTTTTTTGCGAATTTCCGTAACAGTAAATGTTTCAATTCTGGCGCGGGTGTTGGTGATTTCAACGCGCGGGCCTTCTCCCTCAAGAAACTCCACCATTACGCCAAGCGCGTAGGGAATGACCAGAATGTCAGAAAATAAAATTGCCCCGTCCATCCCGAATCGGCGGATGGGTTGCATGGTGATCTCGGCAGCTATTTCTGGCGTAAAGCACGCATCAAGAAACGACGATGTCTTGGATCGCAGCGCCCGGTACTCCGGCAAATAGCGACCGGCCTGACGCATAAACCAGAATGGTATGCGTGACGTTTTTTCGCCCCGAAAGGCACGGATGAGAAGCTTATCCCCGGTCACTTACTACTACTCTATTCTATATATATAAAAAGGAAGAGGAGGTAGTGGA
>CANHAG010000146.1 GCA_947458525.1 Rhodospirillaceae bacterium
ATCTGCCAGCTTCCCTTGGTCAGCTCGGCGCGGCCAGCATCCACCCGCCCCATGAACCGGTGATCCGTGCCAAAGAAAAACAGAATCACATCATCCAGCGAGAGGTTTGACTGATCCATATGTCTGGCATGCAGAATATATTCGCCGATTGGCACGCCATTCAGCTGCGCCGGCGCGGTGCTGATTTCCTTAAGCCACAAGCCCGAAGGCGAAATGGAAAGCACGCTCGGTTTACCGCTGATATAGCGCGCTTCAATCTTATCAAACCGGGAGATCATGGCGGCCGCCATGGGGTTGATCATGCCCACCGCCAGCACGCCCATCACCACGGCCAGCACCAGACCTGGCGCTAAAAACTGCCAGACCGAAATGCCCGCGGCGCGCACCACCGCCAGCTCGTGGCTGCGGGTGAGGCGCGAGAGCGTGACCATGCCGCCAATCAGAAAGGCGAAGGGATAGACTTTCTCAAACGTTGAAGGAAGTTTGAGCAGCGTCATCTCCATCAGCACGGCAAAGGGCACGCCACCGGGCACGTCTGCCGTGCGGCGGATAAGTTCGAGCAGCTCCATCAGCCCGACAATGAGCAGCATGATGCCCAGAGTCGAGAGAATGGCGAAGAGAAACTGCCGGCCGATATAAAGCGACAGCGTGAGGGGAATGCGTCTCATGCTGTGGCCTCCCGCGCTATCACTGGCCGCCGCCACCGCCGGTCACTGGCCAGCTGGTAGAAGCTTCCCGCCGTGACCCCAAGCACCAGCAGATAAAGCGGCACGGCCACCCATGCATGCTGCACCATCAGGCTGCGCAGGGCGAAGAATGCAACCACCAGCACCGCGCTGAAACTGGCGGCAAGAATAATCCGCTTCCACTGGCCGCGGCGGTTGAATTCACCGCCAAAAAGCGTGGCCAGCACGAGCAGCGGCAGGCTGAGGCAGAAGAGTGGCCAGGTGAGGCGCTGATGCGCCTCCGCGCGCAGCGCGGGGAGTTTATCAGGCGCGATACCTTCGCTTGCAAATAACTGGCCGATGGTGCGCTCATCCGGCGCGCGCTCGCGGGCGACATCCTGCCCGTAAAACCCGATATCGAGCAGGTAATTATCAAATGTCAGCCAGTTGATGCGCCCGTTTTTCATTTCCTGCCGCAACCCCTCCTCGAGGTAAAAGCGCGGGCCATCCTGAGTCTGCTGCAATCGGCCACGGCTGGCCATCATGGTGACGGGGCTGGTAAAATCGCGGTTATCGTGAATCAGAATGCCGTAAAGATTATTCTCCCGGTCGCGCTTGCGCACAAAAACGGTGAGCCCGTCAATGGGTGTGTTGAAGACTTCTTCCTCGAGCAGTACGGAAGCATATTTATCGCGGAAAAATGTGCGGATATCCTGAAAATGCTGGCGCGAAATCGGCATGAGATAAAGCGACAGCGCATAGCAGATAAGCATGCACGCCGCCCCGACCTGAACCGCCGGCATGGCAAGCTGCAGGCGGCTGATGCCGACCGCGCTGAACACCGTAAGCTCACTGTCCCCCAGCAATTTATGGTAGGTGTAGATCACCGCAATCGCGAGCGAAACGGGAATGAGAATAAGCAGCAGCGAAGGCAGCATCAGCCCGGTGAGATAGAGAAAATCGCCCAGCGACAAGCCGCGATTGAGCATGAAATCAATGAAGCGCAGCATCTGGGTAAGCCAGATAATACCGGTCAGGCTGGCCGTGATCAGCACGGTCGGCCAGAAAAGATGTTCGATCAGATAACGCTGGTAGCGGCGCATGGGAGGAAACTAGACCGTTTTTCCGCGTGGCGCAATGCTTGCACACAGAGCAAGGATTCTTTATAGCATTCTTCGTCTTTCGGTTTCATTTTTCTCGCCTTATGGGGGTTCCATGCTTTCTTCTCATTTCCGCGCCGCGCCGTCCCCTTCACATCCGCTGGCATTGCTCGTCGGATCAGGCGCAGCACTTGGTGCTACCGGCAAGGCGCTTGATAAAACATCAGGTGGAGCCATCACCCGCGCCATGGGGCATGCAGGCTTCAAAGGCAATGCGGGAAAAACCCTGACGCTGATTGGTTTACCGGGCATCACCCATTCGCACCTTATACTGGTTGGGGTGGGGGAAGGAAAAAAAATCACCCGTAAATCACTCGAGGAAGCAGGCGGCCACGCGGTAGCCACCGCGCAGGGCGCGCGGGTGAAACAGCTGGACATCGTCGCCGAACTGCCGGCCGCCGGTAAGCTCACCGCGGCAGAGCTGGCGGCGCATCTGGCTTTCGGGGCGGAGCTGCGCACCTACCGGTTTGATAAATACCGCACCACAGAAAAGCCGGAAGATAAACCAACGCTTGGAGCACTCACAATGGTGACTGCGAAACCGGAAGCGGCGAAGAAAACCTACACGCCGCTGCGCGCGCTGGCGGAAGCCATCGCCCATACGCGCGATCTGGTGACGGAGCCGGCCAATATCATTTACCCGAAATCGCTGGCGGCAGAATGCAAGAAGCTTGAACATCTGGGTCTTAAGGTTGAGGTGCTGGGTGAAGCGGCGATGAAAAAACTCGGCATGGGCGCATTGCTTGGCGTAGGTCAGGGTTCGGCGCAAGAGTCGCATCTGGTGGTGCTGGAATGGCGCGGCGGCAAGAAGGGCGAGAAGCCCGTGGCGCTGGTCGGTAAGGGCGTGACGTTTGACACAGGCGGCATCAGCATCAAACCCTCCGGCGGCATGGAAGAAATGAAATGGGATATGGCAGGATCCGCCGCCGTGATCGGCACGCTGCGGGCGCTGGCGGCGCGCAAGGCCAAGGTGAATGTGGTGGGGGTTGTGGGGCTGGTGGAAAACATGCCGGGCGCTGAGGCGCAGCGGCCGGGGGATGTGGTGACCTCCATGTCCGGCCAGACGATTGAGGTGCTGAATACGGATGCGGAAGGGCGCCTCGTGCTGGCGGACGCGCTGCATTATACCGTCACCAGATTTCAGCCGAAAGTGGTGGTGGATCTGGCCACCCTGACCGGTGCAATTATCGTGGCGATTGGTTCGAGCCGCGCCGGGCTTTATGCCAATAACGACAGGCTGGCCGAACGGTTATATGAGGCAGGCGAGGCCACCGGCGAGCGCCTCTGGCGCATGCCGCTGGGTGAAGATTATGACGCAATGATCAATTGCGACATTGCTGATATGAAAAATATCTCCGACGGGCGCGAGGCGGGTTCTGTCACCGCTGCACAGTTTCTACAGCGTTTTATCGGCAAAACCGACTGGGCGCATCTGGATATTGCGGGTACGGCCTGGAGCAAAAAACCGGGCGCGATTACGCCGCGTGGTGCTACCGCCTTCGGCGTCAGGCTGCTTCATGACTGGATCGCAAAACATTATGAGTAAAGGGTGGTAAGTGATTATGTGATACGTGAAGAGGCGATTGAGCAATGTTGCAGCAGCCATCACGTACCACGTACCACGTATCACACTAATCTATGACCACCATTCAGTTCTATCACCTGCGTAGTACCTCGCTTGAACGGGCGGTGCCAAAACTCATGGAAAAAGCACTGGCGAGCAAGGCACGGGTAGTAGTGCTCGCGCGCGACGCAGCCATGATCCGCCGCCTTTCCGACCAGTTATGGAGCGCGAATCCGCAAGGGTTTCTGCCGCATGGAACGCAGGAAGACCCGCACCCGGAATGGCAGCCGATTTATCTCACCACCGCGCAGGAAAACCCCAATCAGGCAACGATTCTCATGGTGCTGAACGGAACAATTCCGGCAGAATTTTCGCGTTATGAAAAGCTGCTCGATCTGTTTGACGGTAATGACGAAGCCTCGGTGACAGCCGCACGCGAGCGCTTCCGGCATTACCGGAGTCAGCCGGATATTGCGCTGCAATATGTGCTGCAGCAACCGGGCGGCGGCTGGAAAATAGAACAGGAATCCGGCGCGTCATCATCCGCAGCGTAATCAAGCCCTGCGCTGGCTTTCTACGTACTCTTCTTCGCCTTCTCAATCGGCACCACGGCGCTTTTGCTGCGGGTCTTGCGTGGGGCGTGGTGGCCTTTATTGTGAATCGCCTCCACCGATGCAATGGCGGCAAGATTGATCATGTCTGCCACCGATGCATTCATGCTCACGATCTGCACTGGTTTTTCCATCCCCACCAGAATCGGGCCGATGACGGTGCCTACATCCAGCTCCTCGCATAAATTGGCGGAAACATGCGCCGTATGGAGTGCCGGCATGATCAGCACATTGGCCGGTTCACGCAGGCGGCAGAAGGGATAGAGTTTCATCAGATCCCGGTTCAAGGCCACGTCTGCCGACATTTCTCCGTCATATTCAAAATCGATATCTTTGCGCGCATCCAGCAGCTCCACCGCATCGCGGATGCGTTTGGATTTCTCGCGCATGGGGTTGCCGAAATTGGAGTAAGATAAAAGCGCCACGCGCGGCTCATGCCCGAGCTGGCGCACTTTATGCGCGGTGCGAACGGTAATATCGGCGAGCTCCTCGGGCGAGGGCAGCTCCTGCACCACCGTATCTGAAATAAACACGGTGCGGCTGCTGGTGACGAGCAGCGACATACCGAATAAAAACTCACCTTTCTTCGGGCTGATGACCCGGCAGATATTCTCAAGCGCCCGGTAGTAATTGCGGGTGAGACCGGTGATCATCGCATCCCCATGCCCGTTTTCGAGCAAACAGGA
>CANHAG010000147.1 GCA_947458525.1 Rhodospirillaceae bacterium
AGAAATTTTTTGGCCTCGAGCCAACCGCCAAGAAACAGGAATTCTTTGTGCCCGAGCCGATGCGCAGCGGCCAGCGCCCAAGACTTGGGCTGTGGATTGGGCTGGTGGTGGCTGCGGCGCTCGTGTATTTTTTAATGCGTCCGCCTGCTGAAGCACCGCCGCCCGAGGTGGCGCCCGTGCCCGAAGCGCTCGTAGATAACGCGCGCACCCTTGTTATGCCCACCGGTGAGACGCTGCGCTGTGCGGCGGGTGAGGCGCTGGCCGCCTGTATTACGCGCGCAGGCGAACTGGAAGGTAGCCAGCCACTTGAAAAGAGAGAGATTTTTACCGGTGCCGCACCGTGGGATGGGCGGGCGGCGCCCGCGCCTAATGCCGCAGGGCAAACGGAAGAAACTCCGACCCAAAAACCAGTGGTGATTCGCCCGGGGAGCGAAGCGACAACGCCCGCGGATCTTCCATGGCTTAGGAAACCGCCTAAGGAGCCAGACACGGAGCCGAACGAAGAAGAAGGCGCGGAGGAGGCGCGGTGATCCCCCGCCGCCGCTCATACGCTACGCGCATCGGGAAGGTAGCCATCGGCGGGTATGCGCCGATTGTGGTCCAATCCATGACCAATACCGACACGGCGGATGTGGCAGCAACGGTCGCGCAGGTGCGGCAGCTGGCCGAGGCGGGGTCGGAACTGGTGCGGGTAACGGTGAATAACGAAGCGGCCGCGCGCGCCGTGCCGCAGATTTACGAAACGCTTCTGGCCGCCGGGTGCGACGTGCCGCTGGTGGGGGATTTTCACTATAATGGCCACCGCTTGCTGGAGGCTTTTCCGGAAATGGCGCAGGCACTGGCCAAATACCGCATTAACCCCGGCAATGTGGGGTTCGGGGCAAAGCAGGACAGCCAGTTTGCCAGCATGATTGAAGCCGCCATCCGCTATGATAAACCGGTGCGGATTGGGGTGAATTGGGGCTCAATGGATCAGGCACTTCTCACCCGGATGATGGATGAAAATGCTGCAACGCAACAACCGCGCGAAGCGGCAGATATCGCGCGTGAGGCGCTGATTGCCTCCGCCCTCGCAGGTGCAGCAAAAGCGGAAAGCATCGGTCTTGCGCCGGAGCGGATTCTGCTTTCCTGCAAGGTCAGCCGCGTGCAGGATCTGGTCGCAGTCTATCGCGGGCTGGCGGCGCGCTGCGCGTACGCCCTGCATCTGGGACTTACCGAAGCGGGCATGGGCACGAAAGGCATCGTCGCCTCGACCGCGGCGCTGGCGATTTTGCTTCAGGAAGGCATCGGCGATACGATCCGCATTTCTCTCACGCCTGAGCCGGGGGGCGACCGCACGCAGGAAGTCCGCGTCGCGCAGGAGATTTTACAGGTCATGGGTCTGCGCCATTTCACGCCGCTCGTCACTGCCTGCCCCGGCTGTGGCCGCACCACGAGCAGTTATTTTCAGGAACTGGCGGAGGAAATTCAGAATTATCTGCGCGCCCGTATGCCGGAATGGGCGAAACATTATGCCGGGGTTGCCGAAATGAATGTGGCGGTGATGGGCTGTATTGTGAACGGGCCGGGTGAGAGCAAACATGCCAATATCGGCATTTCCCTGCCCGGCACGGGTGAATCGCCCGTTGCGCCGGTATTTGAAGATGGTATCAAGACCGTGACTTTACGTGGCGAGAATATCGCTGAGGAGTTCAAGGCACGGTTGGAAAATTATGTGGCACGGCGTTACCAAAAGATTTCGGCATGAGATTTTTTATGCAGTGTGTTGATGATATTATATGTCATTCCCGCGAAAGCGGGAATCCAGACGTTCTTAACAATAACTTTTGCAGCGCAGATGCGCCGCGCCGGATCTCCGCCTGCACGGGGATGACAATTGCATGAGTGAAAAATTACAGCCCGTGCGGGGTACGCATGATTTACTGCCCGAGGATTTTGCACGGCAGGAATACATCACCCAGACCGCACAGCGTATCGCGAGCCTGTATGGTTACGCACGGATGGATACGCCGATCTTCGAGTTCAGCGAAGTCTTCCACCGCGCGGTCGGTGAAACGTCGGATATTGTGTCGAAAGAAACCTATACATTCACCGATCGGGGCGGGGAATCATTAACGCTGCGGCCGGAATTTACCGCCGCCATTGTGCGCGCCTTTGTGAGTAATGGCCTGCAGCAGAACGTACCGTTCAAATGTTTTTATGCAGGTCCCGCCTTCCGCTATGAACGCCCGCAGAAGGGTCGCATGCGCCAGTTTCACCAGATCGGTGCAGAGCTTCTGGGCGCAGCGCAGCCGGTGGCAGATGTGGAGATGATGGCGCTCGCCCGGCAGATACTTGCAGGCCTTGGGCTGGCGGATGCCGTGACGCTGGAACTCAATTCACTGGGGGACACAGAAAGCCGCGGGGTTTACCGCGCGGCGCTGGTGGAATATCTCACGCGCTATGAGAAGGAACTTTCGGCAGAAAGCCAAACGCGGCTTAGCAAAAACCCACTCAGAATTCTCGATTCCAAATCCGAAGCAGATAAAAAAATCACGGGCGGCGCGCCGAAACTGGAAGATTATTTTACCCCCGCCGCGCGCGATTTTTTTGCACGCGTGACCGAGGGACTGGCGCGCCTGAACATCCCTTACCGGCTGAATTCCACGCTTGTGCGCGGGCTTGATTATTATAACCACACCGTCTTTGAATTCACCACCGACAAGCTCGGGGCGCAAGGCACGGTGCTGGCGGGCGGGCGTTATGACGGGCTGGTGGGGCTGATGGGCGGCAATGATACGCCCGGCATCGGCTTTGCCGCCGGGGTCGAGCGGCTGGTGGGCTTGCGCGAAGCGCTGGGGCTTGTACAAACGCCCGCAGCTGTTGTGCAACTGGCCGTGATTCCGGTGGAAGAAGCTGCGGATGCAGCCGCGTGGGAACTGGCCGAAACCTTGCGGCAGGAAGGGTTGCCAGTGGAAATCGCCTATCATGGCAATGCCGGCAAAAGACTGAAACGCGCGGATAAGCTCGGATGTCGCTTCGCCCTGCTCATGGGCGAAGAAGAGCTTGCCAAGGGGAGTGTGATGGTGAAAAACCTCGCCGATGGCACGCAGGCAGCCGTGGCGCGTGGGGAACTGGTGGCGTGGCTGAAAGAAAGAATCACACGATGAGCATGGAAAAAAAACTGGATGGATTGATTGCGCGGCATGGCGAGCTGCGCGATCTTATTTCCAATCCCGATAAACTGAAAAGTGGGGAATATGCAAAATTCTCCAAAGAATATTCAGATCTGACACCGATTGTGGAAACGGCACTGGCGCTCAAAGCCGCGCAAGGCGAGCTTGAGGATACGAAGGCGCTGATGAAAGATCCGGATATGAAAGCACTCGCCGAAGAAGAAAAGGCGCAGCTTGAAAAACTCATTCCCAAACTCACGGCGGATTTGCAGGTGGCGCTTCTACCCAAAGACGAGGCGGATGAGAAAAATGCAATTTTAGAAGTGCGCGCCGGCACGGGCGGCGACGAAGCGGCGCTGTTTGCGGCGGATTTGTTCCGCATGTATCAGCGCTTCTGTGAATCGCAAGGCTGGAAGTTTGAGGTGATCTCGATTTCAGAAACGGGGCTGCGCGGCTATAAAGAAGCGAGCGCCAGCATCAGCGGCAAGAATGTGTTCCAGAAACTTAAATTTGAGTCGGGCGTGCACCGGGTACAGCGTGTGCCGGCGACCGAAACGCAAGGCCGGATTCATACCTCAGCGGCGACCGTCGCGGTGTTGCCAGAGGCGGAGGAAGTCGATATCCAGATCAACGAAAATGACTTACGTATTGATGTGTTTCGCTCAAGCGGCCCGGGTGGGCAATCGGTGAACACCACCGACTCGGCGGTGCGTATTGTGCATATCCCCACCGGCATCACCGTGCAGCAGCAGGACGAAAAATCCCAGCATAAGAACAAAGCCAAGGCGCTGAAAGTACTGCGCGCGCGGTTATATGATATGGAATATCAGAAACGCGAGCAGGAGCGTGCCAGTGCGCGTAAGGGGCAGATCGGCTCGGGCGATCGTTCCGAGCGTATCCGCACCTATAATTTCCCGCAAGGCCGCGTGACGGATCACCGCATCAACATGACCAGTTATAATCTTGATGAGGTGATGGAAGGCTCAGGCCTGCTCACCTTCTGCGACGCGCTGATTGCGGAAGATCAGGCGGAAAAACTGGCTACGCTTAAAGAGTGATGATCGGATAATCTGATGCTTGGATCATCATGCATGACCATTGCCACGACCATTCATAATGCTACCCAGCGCCTTGCTGCCATCGGCATCGATACGGCTTCGCTTGATGCGCGGCTTCTGGTGGCGCATGCGCTTCAGCTGACGCGCGAGGAAATGCTGAGCGGTGAAGGGCACGTGCTCACTGACCATGAGCGTGCATCGGTCGAAGCACTCATCGTGCGCCGTGAAGCGCGCGAACCGGTCTCGCAGATTTTAGGCAAGCGCGGGTTCTGGCGTGATGAATTTCTGGTGACGAAAGACGTGCTCACCCCGCGCCCCGAGAGTGAGACGATGATCGAGGCGCTGCTTGCCCTTCGCCCCGAACGCGATCGCGCCTACCAGATGCTTGATCTCGGCACGGGCAGCGGGTGCCTGCTGCTTTCAGCCTTGCGCGAATATCCAAAGAGCTGCGGCACG
>CANHAG010000148.1 GCA_947458525.1 Rhodospirillaceae bacterium
GATTGGCTGCCGTGGCTGACCCACCGCCCCCTGCCGACGGTTACACGTTGCGAGATTTATAAAATATATGTTTTTTCAGCAGTGAGCGTTGGGTCTTTTGTGCAAAGAGCCGCTTTTACGAAGAACTTTGGAACGACTGATGTAAGCTGCCGAATATTGAAACGAAGAAAGCGGTGTGATTAAAACATCCCACGGAAGATTACAGTACAGGCAATACTTTGATTGGTAAGGTTATAGGTGGCAGTATTCGTATCAGCGGCGCTGGTAGCGTTGGAAACGCAGGAATTGGCCCAAGTTCTTGCCACCACTCCCCCGGTTCCGGGTTTGCCATCATCCATTTTGGTGTCAATATTCCATAATTCTTCAGGTTTGAGATTTATGCTTTCCGGTGCGCCATTGGGATATGGCATACCAAACATATAAAATCTGGTATAGTCGCCAGCAAATACCAATGGATCGGTAGTGTCCAATATACCCCAACTCCACATCAGCCAGAGAGAGTTTGATAATTTTGAGACCGGCGCGTTGTTCGGAGTAGTGACATAAGTATTCGCCGTACCATCCGAGATGCCGCTATATCTTCCCTCAATCAACCCGGCATTCGCCAGATGCTGCCAATAGCGGAAAGATTCATTGGAACCGGTGGAAGGAACAACAATTCCATCACCATTTCCGTTACATGTTGCAGTATTGGTTGAGGCCGTGGTCACGCAAGTTGCCGCAGTTGCATGTGCAGTCCCCCAAAAGGCGGTGGCATTGGTCATATCGCCCGGCAGGGCGAAATATTTATCGCGGAAAGTATTTGTGGCGGCGACATACTTATTAAAATCAGAGGTCACACTGCGCAGCTCCGCCGCGCGGATGAGGGATTGACCCGTCATGATGCCACCCACCAGCAGGCCGAGAATGACCAGCACAATGGCGAGTTCAATAAGCGAGAAGGCGGACTCTTTATCTCTCCCATTGGGAGAGATCGAATTTCGTCTTTCGAAATTCGGGTGAGGGCAGGAGGAGGGTGAGAAGCCCTCACCCGAAATCATGAAGGATGATTTCGACCTCTCCCGAGGGGAGAGGTGAACCCGCCCCGCGCACTGGGGTAACATTGCGGGGGCGTGGCGCATCATCGCCAGACCACTGGAATGGATAGATTTAGTGGGGGGGGGGTAACAGAACGGGTCATGCGCATAGGATATGCCTTGTCTACATTTTTTACAAGCAGGATTCTATTTAAGCAGTCAGCGCAAATCATCAGCTAAAGCATTACCTTGCAGGCACGGGCGAGGACGAGTTCTTCATCGGTCGGAAGTGCCAGCACCTCAAATTCCCCGGCAAAGCCGGGCAGCGCCGTGACACGCGCGCGGCATAGCGGCAGTAAAGATCTAGCGCCGCCGCACCTATAAATTCATAGATTAATTTTTCTCTAAAATATGCTTTAAGTCATGATAATGTCGTTTACTGATTTTTTCGAACATAAAATAAGAGGCCACATATACTAATAGGCTTGGTATGCTTATAATAGCACATGATAATAAGTCTCCCTCACGCATAAGCGCTAAGCCTCCAGCATGCAAAACAAGCGCTAAAGGAAACAAAAGTGCGTACTTTGCTTTCATTCTTCCTGGTATTTTTACTATGAGGTTTACTGATAAACCCGCATAATATAGATCGTTATGAGGTTTGTTTTTTTGCCAACTAAAAAAAGGGTTTAATGCCATTCTTTTGTTAAGAAATGAAAACATTATAGCAAGCCCTGCCATTAAGGCCAGCCCCAGCGCACCCACAAGAGAAACAATCATTGATCCAGTCATAATGTAATGCCGACATATTTCTGGTCTGGGTGCCTTAGGTTTTTGATGAGGTAGACATAAAACATATACCCTCCTTCGCCCTTCGGGCTTCGTAGCACATCCTACGCCTAAGATCGGCCTCGTATGGCTGCATATTTTAACACATTTCAAGAGGGCTTATCAAGCTGCCGGAAACCCTTGGGTTAATACGCTGGCAATTTTGCTGGGAAATGCTATACTCAGGGTTCTTTATTTGACCCGTGAGGGTTTTAATCTTCTAAAAAACAACTTCCAAAAAATTTCCAACAACACGAGGAGAAGCTCTATGCAACTTCAGATTTCCGGTCGGCATGTGGATTTAGGCGATTCCTTTCGCAGCCATGCGGAAAAGCGCCTGTCGGAGTCGGTGCATAAATATCTTGACCGGGTGCCAAGTGTGGATGTGGTGGTGGCAAGAGAAGCGCACCAGTACCGGGTGGATATTCACGGCAATACCGGTACCCATTCGGGGCTGATTGTGAAAAGCCACGGGCTGGCGGGGGATGTCTATGCCGCGTTTGATCTGGCGGCTGAGAAAATCGGCAAGCAGCTGCGCCGCTATAAGCGCCGGCTGAAAGGCCACCATAACGGCGACAAACAGGCGATCAATATCCGCAAGGCGCGCAAATATATTCTGCAGACCGAGCATCACGAGGAGCTGGCAGAAGAAGGCGCACCGGTGGTGATTGCCGAGAAAGCCGCCGCCATTGAAACCCTGACGGTACGCGATGCGGTAATGAAAATGGATCTTGCCCATCTTCCGGCGCTGTTATTTTTCAACTCGGCACATGGGCGGCTGAATGTTGTCTACCGGCGGGAGGATGGGAATATCTCCTGGGTGGATCCTGAAGCTACGGCTGCATGAGCGCGGAGCTGCTCTACCACGCCACGGCCGTGACCTGGCGTGGCAATGGTCTGTTATTAGTGGGGGAGTCCGGCAGCGGGAAATCTACCCTCGCCGCAGCATTAATTGCTCATGGCGGCACGCTCATTGCCGATGATCAGGTATGGTTGCGGGTGGAGGACGGGAAGCTTCATGCCGCCCCGCCCGTGGAACTGGCCGGAGTGCTGGAGCTTGCCGGGCTTGGGCTTATGCGCCTTAGCCATGAACAGCATGCGCCCCTGCATCTTGCGGTGCGGTGCCAGACCCAGCCAGCAGAGCGCCTGCCGCTGCCTGAAACCCTGACCCTGCTCGGGATTTCGCTGCCGCAGGTTACCCTGAACCCGGCCATAGCCTATAGTGCCGAACGGTTGATGCTCTGGGCGGAAGCGGTGCAGGAAGGCCGCGTTCTGCCAGAGGATTGGCGACCCGTGCGCCCGTAAACGGCAAAACCCTTGCCAAGCCCTTCGGGCGCGGCTAGAGCAGGCGACATGATTGGCATAGTTATCGTGACCCACGGCCAGCTGGCGCAGGAATTCATCGCCATCGCGGAACATGTGGTAGGCAAACAGCAATTTCTGATTCCCGTCTGTATCGGCGCGGAAGATGATATGGAGCGCCGCCGGCAGGATATTCTTGTCGCCATCAAACATGTGGATCAGGGCAAAGGCGTAGTCATCCTTACGGATATGTTTGGCGGCACGCCCTCCAACCTTGCGATTTCAGCCATGGTGCAGGGTCAGGTCGAGGTGATTGCGGGCATTAACCTGCCCATGCTCATCAAACTCATCAGTGTGCGTATGAGCCTGCCCCTCATGACCGCCGTGCTTACCGCTCAGGAAGCCGGGCGCAAATATATCAACGTGGCAAGCAACCTGCTCAAAAAACAAACCGCATGACCCTCACCGCACGGGTACAGATCGTCAACCGCAAAGGGCTGCATGCCCGGGCGGCCGCCAAGCTTGTCAAAACTGCGGCGCAATATAGCGCCCATGTGCGTGTGACGCGGCTGATGCGGACGGGTGAATCCGGCGATCCGGTTCCCAGTGTGGCGGCCGGGTCTATTCTTGGCCTGCTTATGCTGGCGGCCGAAATGGGGGTGGAGATCGAGCTTACCGCCGAGGGTTCCGAGGCGGCGGAGGCTGTTCAGGCACTGACCTCCCTCATCGCCCGCAAGTTTGATGAGGAGGAGTAGCGGGTGAGCGCATGATATCACTTCCGCGTTGCCACTCAAAAAAAGGAGGCTGCTTTTTAAGGGCAGCCCCAGTCTGAGGATGGTGTAACCGGTAAGGGGCGTTTGCCCCAATCTCTATCAGGAGGCGATGAAGCCGTGCTTCTTCGCGTTCTGCATATTGAAAACCATGATCGAGCGAATCGCATCGCCATAGGTCGCATCGGACTGGCGCTCGCCGGTATAAAGCGAGATAATTTCGCCCGGATTCATCTTGTAGCGGTTTTTAAGAAACAATACCTGCTCTTCCGCCATGGACTGAATCGTGGTCTGGATCTCATGTTGCTGTCGCGTCATTTTATCCTCCCTTACTGCGCTGCTCTGGGCTGCGCCTGTGAAAATAGATGCATGAACCATGCCACATAGAAGGTTTTCACGAATATCAAACGCATGGGCACGCTTACTATTACAGCTATGTAGGTAATATTTACCTACATATGGAGAAATATGACCTATCTAGGCAAAAATGTCCAGCGTAATGTTGGCGTGTGGCGTAAGAAAGTGAAGCAATATGGGGGAAAGGCTTCATGGCCAAGGGGTTGTCACCGCATGGCAGGCAGGGGGTTATCCGCTCCCCCAGTCCCAGTGCACAGAATGCGCCTGCCCCGTGACTCAACCCTCTAACTGAAAGTCTGGGTCTAATTCGTTGTAATTACAGGTTATTTCGGCGCCTTCCGGGATATCCTGCGTAGCAATACCAAGGGCGGCCACGCGAAAATC
>CANHAG010000149.1 GCA_947458525.1 Rhodospirillaceae bacterium
GCAGCATTAGAGCTCAGCGCGGAGGATGATACGCTGATACTGCGGCGCAGCTTAAGCCGGGACGGCAAGAGCAAAGCCTTTCTGAATGACGCGCCGGTGAGCGCTGCGGCGTTAAAACAGGTGGGCGCATCGCTGATCGCCCGCCACGGCCAGCATGATCAGCGCGGGCTGCTGGAGGTGCGCGAACATCGCCGCTTGCTTGATGGGTTTGCGGGTTACACAAAGCCGCTTGCTGCGCTTGCCGAGACCTATCGGCGCTGGCGCAAAGCGGAAGAGGCTTTGGCACAGATTAACGCAGCGATTGCCGAGGCCAAACGCGAAGAAGACTATCTGCGCCATATGGTGGATGAGCTTCGCAGCCTTGCCCCGAAAGAAGGCGAGGAAGCAGCACTGAGCGAGGCGCGCAGTGCCCTGCAGCAGGCTGCCAAACGCGAGGCGGGAATCCGTGAACTCCGCACCATACTGGAAGGTGACGATGCGGTGATGAGCCGGCTGATGCGCGCGGAGAAGCTGGCGGATCGGCTTGCGCTTGGTGCGGTGAAAGATGCGCTTGCAGCGACAAGCAGCGCGCTTGATGCTGCCCTTGTGGCGCTGGATGAGGTGGACATGGAGGCGCATACTCTCTCGCCCGAGGCGGTAGAAGACCGGCTGTTTGCCTTGCGTGATGCGGCGCGGAAATATCATACGCCACCAGATGGGCTCGTGGAAGCCCTGCGCGCAGCGGAAGCGAAATTGCACACATTGAACCATCAGGAAGAAGCGCTGCGAGAAACGCAGAATATCTGCCATGAAGCGCGGGCGGAGTATGAAAAGCAGGCGAAAGCGCTGAGTGTGGCTCGCGCGGCGGCGGGCAAAAAACTGGCGGCAGCTGTGGAAAAAGAACTGAAAGCGCTGAAAATGGGGGCGACTCAATTGTGCGTCACGCAAACGGAACTTAACGAAACCCAGTGGGGCGAAGCTGGCACAGAGCTGGTGCAGTTTGAAGTTGCCACGAATGCCGGGCAGGAATTTGGGGCGCTTGCCAAAGTCGCTTCGGGTGGTGAACTTTCGCGCCTCTTGCTTGCCATGAAAGTGGTGCTGCGCGAAACACAGGATGCCGCAACCGCGATTTTCGATGAAATCGACAGCGGTACGGGCGGAGCTGTGGCCGAGGCCATCGGGCTGCGCCTGCGCCGGTTGAGCGAAGAACAGCAGGTGCTGGTGGTCACGCATCTGCCGCAGGTGGCGGCGCTGGCCGATCATCACCTCGTTATTGAAAAAACGGCGCGCGGCGGCCAGACCGAAACCCGCGTGCGCGGCCTGACACCGCCTGAGCGCAAGGAAGAACTGGCGCGCATGTTATCCGGCGCCACCATCAGCGACGAAGCGCGCCGGCAGGCAGAAAAATTACTCCAGGCGTCGTAATGTATAAGGAAGAAGCAGCTAGAGAACATGCCCGGCTAGCCGCGCTCATCCGCGCGCATGATGTGCGCTATTACCAGCAGGATGCACCGACCATCAGCGATGCGGACTATGACGCGCTACGCGCTGAACTGCTTGCGCTTGAAACAACATTCCCAGAACTCGCCACCGCCGATAGCCCAAGCAGGCAGGTAGGCGCCGCTGCAGCCGAAGGGTTCGGCAAAGTCACCCATACCCTGCCGATGCTCTCCCTCGCCAATGGGTTTACGCAAGAGGATATTGACGAATTTCTCACACGCGTTCGCCGGTTTCTGGAACTGCCAGAGCATGCGCCCGTCACCACCGTTGCCGAGCCGAAGATTGACGGGCTTTCTTTCAGCGCGCGGTTCGAGCATGGAAAATTAATCACCGCCGCTACACGCGGGGATGGCATGGTGGGGGAAGATATCACCGCCAATCTGCGTACGCTTAGACATTTCCCGCATCATCTTACACACGCGCCGGAAATTCTGGAACTGCGCGGCGAAGTGTTTATGCGGAAGGAGGATTTCGCCGCACTCAATGCTGCGCGTGCCGCAGCGGGGGAACCCTTATTTGCCAACCCGCGCAATGCGGCGGCCGGTTCGCTCAGGCAGCTTGACCCCGCCATCACGGCCGCCCGCAACCTCAGTTATTTTATCTATGGCTGGGGCGAGATGAGCACGGAGATTGCCGCCACGCACTATGACGTAATCCTGCAACTTGGAAGACTCGGATTCACGGTTAACCCCGCCATGCGGCGTTGCACATCGCGCGAGGAAATCTTCGCCGCCTATGCCGAACTTGGCAGCCAGCGCGCGGCACTTGCCTATGATATTGACGGTATGGTGATTAAAATTGACCGGCTCGATTATCAACGCCGGCTGGGGCAGGTAGCGCGCGCGCCGCGCTGGGCGCTGGCGTGGAAATTCCCCGCCGAGCAGGCGGAAACCACCATTGAGGCGATTGATATTCAGGTAGGCCGCACCGGCGCGCTCACGCCTGTGGCGAGGCTTACGCCTGTGAATGTGGGCGGAGTCATGGTGAGTAACGCGACCTTGCATAATGAAGACGAAATCGCCCGCAAAGATATTCGGGTGGGCGACCGGGTGGTGATTCAGCGCGCTGGCGATGTCATTCCGCAAGTGGTGCGGGTATGCGCGTCAGACGCACCGCGTGCCCTCGCATTTCATTTTCCCGACCATTGCCCGGTCTGCGGCAGCGCAGCGGTACGCGAGGCAGGCGAGGCAGTGCGGCGCTGTACGGGAGGGCTTATCTGCAGTGCGCAGGCGAAAGAACGCTTACGCCATTTTGTCAGTCGTAATGCGCTGGATATTGAAGGCCTCGGCGATAAACAGATTGAGGCATTTTATACCGATGGTTTCATCCATACCCCGCGCGATATTTTTACCCTTGAAGCGCGTGACTTTGCGAGTCTCACGAAGCTTAAACACCGCGAAGGCTGGGGTGAAAAATCGGCCAGCAATCTTTTCCGCGCGATTGAGAACGCCCGGCGTACCACGCTTGCGCGGTTTCTCTATGCGCTTGGCATCCGCCATATTGGCGAGGAAACCGCGAAGCTTCTGGCGCGGCATTACGGGGATGCGGCACATCTGTTCGCGGGGCTGGAAGCGGCGGGAGATAAAGCGAGTGAAGCCTATCAGCATTTACTCGCGATAGACGGAATTGGCGAAAAAGTCGCCGCCGCGCTGATTGATTTTGCCGCCGAGCCACATAACCGTCAGGTGGTGAAGGAGTTGCTGGAGGAGGTGGAGCTTGCACCGGAAGCAGCGGTAGCCAGCGATTCGTCGCTTGCAGGCAAGCGCGTGGTGTTCACCGGCACGCTCGAAAAAATGGGGCGCAAGGAAGCCAAGGCACTTGCCGAATCGCTGGGGGCGAATGTAACTGGCAGTGTTTCTACCAAGACAGATTATGTGATTGCGGGCGCCGAAGCCGGTAGCAAATTGCGCGAGGCAGAAGCCCTCGGCGTGAACGTGCTGAGTGAGGATGAATGGCTGGCGATGATTGGACATGCCAGTGCCTAACCCTTTTTCACAACCGAAACTGCCGCTGCAGGTGATATTGCGCGCGAGTCCTGAACTGCTGGGCATGATGGAGCTGCTGCTCGAGGAAGAAGTGCTGGCACTGACCCGGCCTATCGACACCCATACGCCCGAGCTGGTGGTGATCGTGGAAGATGCCGCCTGGCCTGCGCTTGCAACGCGCCTTACGAAAATAGCGCAGGCGCAAGGTGAAACCTTCACCATGCATGCCACCTTGCTGCGCGAAATTGACTGGGTAAGCAAGGTGCAGAAAGATTTTCCAGCATTCAGTATCGGGCCATTTTACATTTACGCCTCGCACCACGGAGCCGAAATTCCCAAACATCATTTGCCCCTCCTGATAGAAGCTGCCGCCGCCTTCGGCACAGGCGAGCATGATACGACCTCTGGCTGTTTACTGGCACTCGCGTGGGTGAAGAAAACGCGCAAACCACCGCGCAGAGTGATGGATATGGGCTGCGGTACGGCGATTCTTGCTATGGCGGCGGCGCGGCTTTGGCCTGCCGCACAGGTGCTGGCGCTTGATAATGACGCAGGCGCGGTACGTACCGCGCGCGAGAATGTACGGGTCAACCGCCTGCCGCGCATCCGCACAGGCCAGAGCAATGGCTACCGTCACCGGATTGCCAAAGGCACCCATCCGCAAGTGCTGGTGGCCAATATCCTTGCTCGCCCTTTGATGAAAATGGCGCGGGAGGCCGCCCATCAGCTCGCCCCCGGCGGCACGCTGATTCTTTCCGGCCTGCTCACCCATCAGGAGCGGATGGTGCTTTTCGCCCATCACCATCACGGGGTGCGGTTGAAGTATCGCCTGCGTCGTGGCCGCTGGTCGGTGCTGGTGCTTGCGCGTGCGCCAATACATCGCACCACCGGCTGAAGGGTTGATTTTTAAGGTAAAAGCCCCGGCAGGTTACGGTAGGGCAAGGGTTTATTGAATTTACGTTCAAGCTTTTACGCCGCCCGAATTTGCTTGCATTTATCAATTTGCGGCGTATGTAGAGCCTCCCCGTGCGGCTGTCGTGCGGGCGTGAGGCTTGTTTTTTGGGTTCACAAGCGCCCTCACGTTCACTTTTCGTAACCCTGATTGGTATATGATTATGGCATCGAGCGCGGCACTTCGTAAGCAAGAGGAACATGAATTCTCCACGGGCGAAAATTTCGC
>CANHAG010000150.1 GCA_947458525.1 Rhodospirillaceae bacterium
CACTCTGCATGGGGTTGATACTCAGCTATCTTCTGCCTTTATGGCATTGTCGGAAAGTGCTGCTTCGGCGCAACCGGAAATTCATCGATCAGTTTCCAGATGCGCTTGATACGATTGTGCGCAGTGTCCGTTCGGGTTTTCCTCTTTCCACCGCGCTCAAAATGCTGGCGGATGTCTCGGATTCTCCGGTAAAGGAAGAGTTCCGTCAGGTGGTGGACGAGCTGAGCATGGGTCGTGCACTCAATCAGGCGCTATCGCGACTTGCGGTGCGCATCAATGAGCCGGATATACGTTTCTTTGTCGTTGTACTGGCGGTACAGCAGGAAACGGGGGGCAATCTTGCAGAAATTATTGGCAATCTCTCTTCCGTTATCCGTAAGCGCCGCCAGCTGCGCCATAAAATACGCGCCATGACCTCAGAAGGGCGTGCGACTGCCTGGATTCTCGGGCTTCTCCCGGTGTTTGTCTTTGGCTTGCTCTATATTGTCCAACCAAGCTATCTGATGCCGTTTTTTACCAACCCGATGGGGAATGTGATGCTGGTGGTGGTGATTGCACTGATAGGTATCTGTACCTTTGTCATCAAGCAAATGGTGAATGTTGATATATGACCCTCTCTACACTCATCGCGGCGGTGCTGGCGGGTGCAGCAGTCTTCATGACCTATATGCTGATGGAACGGCTGATCGCCGAGAAACGTCGTAAAGACTCAGTGCGTTCGCGCATCGCCTCTGAAGGCACGACGCTGCACGCGCCTGAGGAGGAGATCGCCCTTGACCGTTCCCTCTCACCATTGGCACAGTTTTTGGCTGGTATACTTTCCCGGCTGGGAATGCTGAAAGAGGAGGGACTGAAACCACTGGAACAACGTTTCGCCCGTGCCGGCAAGGCCTCACCAGATGCTCCGATTTTCTATCTTTTCTTTCAGCGTATCGTGAGTGTAATGCTGGTCTTTCTTGCCCTGATGATCGTATTTTTTTCTTCCTCTGCGCAGGGGTCTGACTGGCTGCTGGATATCAGTATTGCGCTGCTGCTTGCGGTCATCGGTATGTTCGGCCCGCATCTTTACCTTGAGAATCTGATTGCCAGACGCAAGAAAACCCTGACCCGCGCATTTCCGGATACGCTGGATCTGCTGCTTATCTGCGTGGAATCCGGTCTGGCACTCGATGCGGCGCTCAACCGCGTATGCAGCGAACTGGGGCGCTCCCATCCGGAGATGACGCAGGAGCTGAACCGTACCCGTATCGAGCTTGCCCTGCTGAATGACCGGGTGAAGGCGCTGACCCATCTCGCTGAGCGTACGGATCTTGTTGCGTTTCGTGCGCTCACCTCTTCGCTGATTCAAAGCGAGCGGCTTGGCACCTCGCTTACCGACACGCTGCGCGTGCTTTCCGAAGAGTTTCGCCTTGAGCGCTTAAGCAAGGCCGAAGAAAAAGCAGCGCGTCTGCCAGTGTTGCTTACGATTCCGCTGGTGCTGCTGCTCATGCCGGCATTCATGCTGATTGTGCTTGGTCCTGCCATTATCTCTTTCATGCAGCAGGGCAGCGCGCTTGCAGGAAAATAGCGAGCGCTCATCCGGGTGCGGCGCTTCCGGTTTTCTTGGCTTCCCCACAGGATTTGGCTATAACCCCGCCCATGGCCGCCTTACAGAAACATCACCCCCCGCTTGCCGTGGTCTCAGACTACACCCCGCGCGGCGATCAGCCTGCTGCCATTGCGCAGCTGGTAGAAGGGTTGGCCAAGGGCGAGAAAAGTCAGGTATTGCTGGGTGTCACGGGGTCGGGAAAAACATTCACCATGGCAAAAACCATTGAAGCCACCCAGCGCCCGGCACTGGTGCTTGCCCATAACAAAACCCTCGCCGCCCAGCTTTATAACGAGATGAAACATTTCTTTCCGAATAATGCGGTGGAGTATTTCGTCTCCTATTACGATTATTACCAGCCTGAGGCCTATATCGCCAGAAGCGATACCTATATCGAGAAAGACTCAAGCATCAATGAGCAGATTGATCGCATGCGCCACTCTGCCACCCGCGCACTACTCGAGCGGCGGGATGTAATTGTCGTGGCCTCGGTCTCCTGCATTTATGGCATCGGCTCGGTCGAATCCTATACCGGCATGACGCGCACGCTCACGGTGGGCGAAGCGATACCACAGAAAGAACTGCTCAGGCTTTTTATTGAATTACTCTACACGCGCAATGACATGGCGTTCGAGCGCGGAGATTTCCGCGTGCGCGGGGAGAATATTGATATTTTCCCCGCCCATCTTGAGGACGAAGCCTGGCGCCTCAGTTTCTTTGGCGACGAGCTCGAACATGTCTACGCGTTTGACCCGCTGACTGGTGAGCGCCGGGCGGAAATGGCGGAAATAACGCTCTTTGCCAACAGCCATTACGTCACCCCGAAACCAACCGTGGAAGCGGCGATTAAGCAGATCAAGCGCGACCTCAAAGAGCGGCTCGACTGGTTTCAAAGTCAGGGAAAACTGCTCGAAGCCCAGCGGCTGGAGCAGCGCACCACGTTCGATCTTGAAATGCTGATGGAAACCGGCATGTGCCGCGGGATTGAGAATTACTCGCGCTATCTTTCGGGCACGAAACGCGGCGAGGCGCCCCCAACGTTATTTCAATATCTGCCCAAAGATGCGCTTTGTTTTGTGGATGAATCGCATGTCACGCTTTCGCAGATCCGCGGTATGTATAACGGCGATCAGGCGCGCAAAAAAATCCTGTCTGAGTATGGGTTCCGCCTGCCTTCATGCCTTGATAACCGCCCGCTGAAATTTGAAGAATGGGACGCCCTGCGCCCGCAGACCATCTGTGTTTCTGCTACCCCCGGCCCGCTTGAACTGGGCTGGACGGGGGGTAAGGTCGCCGAGCAGGTCATCCGCCCCACGGGGCTGATTGACCCGCCCTGCATCGTGAAGCCTGTTGCCACGCAGGTGGACGATCTGCTCGAAGAATGCCGCCAGCAGAAAACCCTTGGCCAGCGCGTGCTCGTCACTACGCTTACCAAAAAAATGGCCGAGCAGCTGACCGAATATCTCGATGAGGTGGGGGTCAGGGCGCGCTATTTACATTCTGATATCGAGACGCTCGAACGTATCAAAATCATCCGCGCGCTGAGGGTGGGGGAGTTCGATGTGCTGATTGGCGTGAATCTTTTGCGCGAGGGACTCGATATTCCCGAATGCGGGCTGATGGCGATTTTAGATGCAGATAAGGAAGGGTTTCTGCGCAGCAAAACTTCCCTCATCCAGACCATTGGGCGCGCGGCACGCAATGTGAACAGCAAAGTGATTCTTTATGCCGACACCATGACGGATTCGCTGAAAGCCGCACTCGAGGAAACCGAGCGCCGCCGCAGGATTCAGCAGGCTTATAATCAGCAGCACGGCATTACGCCGCACTCCGTAAAAGCGACACTTTTCGATATTCGCGAGTCGGTGGAAGAGCAGGATTATCTGACGGTAGAAGTGGCGCAAACTGGCCATGAAGATTTTACCGGCACCACGCTCGAAGCCGAAATTGAGAAACTGAAAAAAGCCATGCTGGCAGCGGCAGAAGATCTGGAATTCGAGCGCGCTGCAAGCTTGCGCGATAAACTTCACCAGATGGAATCGCTGCTGCTGGAGCTGCCTGAAACTCCTATGGCCAGGGCCACGGGAAAAAAGATTCCTAAACCTTCCCGCAAGGGGTAAAAGCAATCTGTCATGACCACACCTGTCACTGTCGGCGCATTTCTTTTTGATTACCTCCATAGCAAGGGGGTGACGCATGTATTCGGTATTCCGGGCGACTTTGCCCTGCCGACTTTCCGCTGGCTTGAGGCTTCGCCGCTTGAGATTATCACCATGACGCATGAGCCTTCCGTCGGCTTTGCGGCAGATGGTTATGCGCGGGTGCATGGGCTGGGTGTAGCCCTTGTTACCTACTGCGTTGGCGGGCTCAATATGCTTAATTCGGTCGCCTGCGCCTATGCGGAAAAAAGCCCGATGCTGGTGCTTTCGGGCGGCCCCTCGCCGTCTGATCGGCGGGCGGATGCGCTGCTGCACCATAAGGTGCGCACGTTTGATACCCAGCGGCGGATTTATGACGAAGTCACCTGCGCCAGCGCAGTGCTGATGGATGCGGAAACCGCCGCAAGCGAAATCATGCGCGTGGTGGATGAGGTGATGACCCAGTGCCGCCCCGGCTATATCGAAATTCCATATGATGTGGTGGATTTGCCCATCCGTGTGCCTGCACGGCCGAATCGCCCTGCGCCGGTGAGCGACCCGGAAAACCTCGCCGCCATGATTGAGGATGCAACTGCTCTCATCAACGCCGCCAAGCAGCCGGTGATTATCGCGGATATTGAACTGCACCGCCATGGGCTGACCGATCTGGCACTTGCGGTCGCGGCAACATTCCAGATACCCATTGCCTCCACCTTGCTCAGCAAAAGCATCATCCGTGAGACACACCCGCTTTTTATCGGCGTTTATAGCGGGTCACTCTCCGAAGCGGCGGTGCAGAACTATGTGGAAGAGAGTGACTGCATCCTCATGCTCGGCGCGTTTGTTACGGACGTGTTTCTGGGCATGAACACCGC